>JADGPC010000417.1 GCA_017882645.1 Streptosporangiales bacterium
AACGTCGCCGTCGGCGACACGGTGATCCTGCATCCGACCCCGACCTGCGGGCTGTGCCGTGCCTGCCGGGCCGGCGACGACATGCACTGCGTGGCTAGCGTGTTCCCAGGCCTGTCCCGCGACGGTGGCATGGCCGAGTACCTGCTGACTTCGGCCAGGGCGTGCGTGAAGCTGCACCCGTCAACCAGGCCGGCCGACGTGGCCGCGCTCGCCGATGCCGGCATCACCGCCTACCACGCCGTCCGCAAGGCCATCCCGCTGCTGTACCCGGGCACGACGTGCGTCGTGATCGGGGCCGGCGGCCTGGGCCACATCGGGATCCAGTGCCTGGCCGCGCTGACCGCTGCCACGATCATCGTGGTCGACCGCAACCCCGATGCACTGAAGCTCGCCGAGCAGCTCGGCGCCCACCAGACCGTCGTGGCCGATGGCGGGCAGGTAGCCGCCGTGGCCGAGCTGACCGGCGGGGCCGGCGCGCAGGTCGTGCTCGACTTCGTCGCCGAGCAGGGCGCCGAGCACGACGGGTTCGCGATGACCGGCCGGGCCGGGTCGTACTTCGTGATCGGATACGGCGGCACGATCACGATCCCGACGCTCGACATCATCACCACCGAGCGCAACATCATCGGGAACATCGTCGGGACCTACAACGACCTGGCCGAGCTGATGGTCCTGGCCCAGGCGGGCCGGGTCACGCTGCATACCAGGACCTACCCGCTCGGCTCGGCTCCCGAGGCGTTCGCCGACCTGGATGCCGGCCGGGTGCGGGGGCGAGCCATCCTGGTCCCGTAGCCAGCCGGCCCGGCACGCAGAGTCTCCGTTACATTCCGAACGTCACAGGAGGGCCGATGGCCAAGGAACTGCGTTTCAGCGACGAAGCCCGCGATCTGCTGATGGCCGGGGTCGACCAGCTGGCCGAGGCCGTGAAGTCGACACTCGGGCCGAAGGGGCGCAACGTCATCCTGGAGAAGATCACCGGCTCGCCCGTGGTCACTAACGACGGCGTGACCATCGCCAGGGAGATCCACCTGAAGAACCAGTTCGAGAACATGGGCGCTCAGCTGGTCAAGGAAGCGGCGATCAAGACCAACGACATCGTCGGGGACGGCACCACGACCGCGACTGTGATCGCCCAGGCCGTCGTCAGGGAAGGAAACAAGGCCATCGGCGGCGGTGCCAATCCGGTGCTGGTCAAGCGGGGCATCGACCTGGCGGTCGGCGCGCTGGTGACCAGGCTGCAGGAGGTTGCCTACCCGGTGGTGACCGAGAATGACTACTGCCGGGTGGCGGCCATCTCGGCCAACGACGACGACATGGTCGGCGCGGTTATCGCGAAGGCGCTGCACACCGTGGGCGACGGCGGCATCGTCACCGTGGAGGAGTCCGCGGCGCACGGCATGAGCGTCGAGTTCATCGAGGGCTTCGAGTTCGACAACGGCTACTTGTCGCCGTACATGGTCACCAGCCCGGCCAGCCTCGAGGCGAACGTCGCCGACCCTTACATCCTGCTGTGCAGCGAGAAGATCACCAAGGTGCAGCAGCTCATGCCGCTGCTCGACAAGATCATGCGGGAACCCCGCCCGCTGGTCATCATCGCCGAGGCGCTCGAGGGCACCGCGCTGAGCATGCTGGTGCACAACCACGTCAACGGGATCTTCCAGTGCGTCGCCGTGCGCGCTCCCGGCTTCGGTGACCGCCGGCTGCACAAGCTGGAGGACATTGCCGCGATCACCGGCGGCGCTGTCCTGTCCAGGCATTCCGGATTCACGCTCGAGACCATGACGATCAGCCAGCTTGGCCGGGCCGCGCAGGTCATGGTCACCGCGGACCGGACCGCGATCGTCGGCGGCGGCGGTTCGGCAGCCGATGTCGAGTTCCGGGTCGCCCAGCTGCGGGCGGAGCTCGACCGGGCCGCCTTCGGCGTCGACGAGGACGTGCTGACCGAGCGGATCGGGGCGCTGACGGGCAAGGTAGCCATCATCCGGGTCGGCGCACCAACCAATGCCGAGCTGAAAGAGCTTCAGCACCGGGTCGAGGACGCGCTCTCGGCCACCAGGGCTGCGATGGCCGAGGGAATCGTGGCCGGCGGCGGCGCCGCGCTGCTGCACGCCGGGTCGGCGCTCGATGGCCTGGAGGTCACCGGCGACTACGCCACAGGGGTCGAGATCGTACGGCGGGTACTGGCCGAGCCCGCCTATCTCATCGCCACCAACGCCGGCTACTCCGGCCAGGAGGTGGTGGCCCGGATGGCCGAGCTTGGCCGCGACGACGGCTTCGACGCGCTGGCCGGCCGCTTCGGGAACATGATCGAAATGGGGATCATCGACCCGCTCAGGGTTGCCCGCTCGGCGCTCCAGAACGGCGCCTCCGTGGCCGGCCTGCTGCTCACGACGAGCACGCTGATCGCCGAGGAGCAGACGCCGTGGGGCGGCAGCCCGGCGCTGATGACAGAGTTCGGGCCGCTCGACGAGGGCCTGAACCAGCCTTCGCCGGACGCGAGCACCCCGCAGTCGCTCGGCCTCGGCCCGTCGGTCGGCTGAGGTCCCGTCCATGGCCGCGGATTCGGTCACGGGGCCGAATCTGACGGGGCCGAATCTGACTGGGCCGACGCTGACGGGGTCGACTCACGCGGGCGCACCGAGCGCGCTGCGGGTGCTGCGCGCACGCGGGCGGATCCGCGGCGGCGCCGCGCTGCTCGGGCCGGCCTTCGTCGCCGCTGTCGCCTACATCGACCCGGGCAACTTCGCGACCAATTTCTCGGCCGGAGCGGTCTCGGGGTACGAGCTGGCGTGGGCGATCGTAGTGGCCAACCTGATGGCGATGCTAGTGCAGTACCTGTCGGCGAAGGTCGGCGTCGCCACCGGGCGTGATCTGCCCGAGCTGTGCCGCGATCACCTGCCGCGCGCGGTCTCCCGCGGCCTGTGGCTCCAGGCCGAACTCGTCGCCATGGCGACCGATCTGGCGGAATTCGTCGGCGCCGCGATCGGGCTCAACCTGCTGTTCGGCGTGCCGCTGCTGCCCGCCGGGCTGATCACCGCTGTCGTCGCGTTCGCGATACTCGCGCTCGAGCAGCGTGGCTACCGGCGGTTCGAGATCGTCATCGCGGCATTGCTCGGGATCGTCTGCCTCGGCTTCGGCTACGACCTGGCCGTCGTCGGAGTCTCGCCGGCCGGAATCGGGGCCGGGCTCACCCCCAGCCTGGCCGGGCCGGACAGCCTGCTGCTGGTCACGGGAATCGTCGGCGCCACCGTCATGCCGCACGCCGTCTACCTGCACTCGGCCCTGACGAAGTCGCGGGTGTCGTGCCGCGACGATGCCGAGCGCCGTGAGCTGCTCGGCTTCCAGCGGCTCGACGTCCTGGTCGCGCTCGGCGCGGCCGGAGTGATCAATCTCGCGATGCTCTTCACCGCGGCCGCGTTGTTCCACCGCGCTGGCCAGCCGGGGCCCGACGCGATCGTCGCGGCGCATGCGGAACTAGGCCGCGTGGTCGGCGGCGGTGCCGCGCTGGCCTTCGCGGTCGCCCTGCTCGCGTCCGGGATCTCGGCGTCCAGCGTGGGCACCTACGCCGGCCAGGTCGTGATGCAGGGTTTCGTCGGCCGCCGCATCCCGCTGCTGGCCCGGCGCACGCTGACCATGCTGCCCGCACTCGCGGTGCTCGGCGCCGGGCTTCCCGCGACGCAGAGCCTGGTCATCTCCCAGGTCGTGCTGTCTTTCGGGATCCCGTTCGCCCTGGTGCCGCTGGCGCTGCTGACTCGCCGCCCCGACATCATGGGATCGCTGGTGAACCGCGGCCTGACCACCGTCGCGACGGCCTGCATCGCCGGGCTGATCATCGGCCTGAACGGATACCTGCTCTACGCCACGCTCCGCGGCTGAGCCAGCGTGACCGGCCGGCCTGGCCGGCCTGGCCGGCCGGATCGTCAGCCGGATCCGTCCGGCGTGCGGGTGACGTCGCGCCCGCTCCGCCGGGCCAGCCTGGCGAACGCCGCCGAGTCCGCGATGGCCGCGCCGAACTGGTCGTTGTTGAAATAGACGTAAACGGGCTCGGCGTCCGGCCAGCACCCGGTCACCCGGCCGAGCCAGGAGCGCAGGGCGCGGGTTCCGTACCGCGGCCAGGGTTGCGCCGCGCCCTCGTGGAATCTGAGGTATCCCCAGTCCGCGGTCCGCCAGAGCGGAGTCAGCGGGCGGCCGCGGCGGTCCGCCCAGCACAGGGCCGCGCCGTGAGTGGTGAGCACCTGCCGGGTCTCCTCGGTCCACCAGGACGGATGCCGCGGCTCGACCGCGACCCTGACCGGCCGCCCGGCCGCGGTCGCCGCCTGGCCGAATTCCGCCAGGCACTCGTCGAGCCTGGCCACGTCGGCGGTCAGGCTGGGCGGAAGCTGGAGCAGCACGGGACCGACCCGGTCACCCAGGCCAGCGGCGGCCCGCATCAGCCGCTGCACCGGCTCGGCGGGATCTCGCAGCCGCTTGACGTGCGTCAGGAACCGGCTCGCCTTGATCGCCATGACGAAGTCTTCTGGTGTCCTGGCCTGCCAGTCGGCGAAGGTCTCGCGAGCGGGCAGTCGGTAGAACGTACCGTCGTTCTCCACCGTCGCGTACATCCCGGCATAATGCTCCAGCCACCGCTTCTGCGGCACGTCAGGCGGGTAGAGCACGCCGCGCCAGTGGCGGTACTGCCAGCCAGAAGTTCCGACCAGGATAGGCACGCGCAATTATCTGCCCGGCTGCCGCCGCCGCACGCGGTTACTTGACCGACTGAGCCGGGCAGTTCGGCGAGAAGCTCCCGACGGCGCTGTCGGCGTCCCAGCCGTGCTTGTTCCCGGCCTGCCACTGCGGCAGGGTCAGGAAGCTGGTGGCAGGCAGCGCGAAGTTCCCGTTGACGGTATTCGACGCGGTGGACAGGTTGCCGTAGTCGTTGCAGTCGACGACGTTCGTGCCGCCGGACGGCTGCTTGTCCACCTCGAACAGCGGGTTGTAACGGTCAGCGGCGCCCAGCCCCAGGATCGTGTTGTGCCAGATCTGGACGTTGGACCAGATCCCGCCGAGATCCACCACCGGCATGCCGGCTGACGGCGTGAGGAAGTACTGGCTCTGGTTCTGGAAGATGTTGTCGTGCACGTAGACCGAGCTGATCGAGGCGCTCCGGCCGAACGCGTCGACGTACAGCGCGTACGGGTCGTGGCCGGCCACCGCCGACGTGCCGGTGGTGCCGGGCGGGTTCAGGCCGGCGCTGGGGTCCGAGGCCGAGGTTCCTGGATCGGCGTAGACCGTGTTGCCCGAGACCAGCAGGTGATCGGTCGACTGGCCCTTGGTCTCGACGTCGAGGTTGATGCCCTGGTCGGTGTTCCAGACCACGTTGCCGTCGATCCAGATGTAAGAGGCGCCGTCATCGTAGATCCCGGCGGCGTTCTCCGGCTGCGCGACGCAGGCGCCGTTGCTCCACTTGCCGTACGCGGCGTTGGACCAGGTGTCGACGTTGTAGATGGTGTTGCCCCTGATCAGGCCGTGACTGGCCTGCGACGCGCCGACCTCCCAGCCGATCGTGTCGAGCCCGATGTTGTCGGTGTCGTGGATCACGTTGCCGGCCGCGAGGAAGTCGGTCACGTCGCCGTTGATGGTGACGGTCTCGCTCTGCCCGGTCCGGGTCCCGGTCACCGTGTTGTTCTCGATGACCAGGTGCTGCAGCGGCCGGGAGGCGGCGCTGCCGGCCGCGATCACGGCGATCCCGTACCCGTCCACGTTGCCATTGCCGCACAGCGACCTGATCGTGTAGTTCTCGTCACCGGTGTTGGTGATGTTCCGCACGGTGTTGCCGATGATGTAGATGTCGCCGCAGGATCCGCCGTTCAGGAAGCACGCGGACAGATGCGGGACGGTGTTCTGGTTGGTGTTCGTCGTGTCGCTGCGCACCGTGACGTAGATCCCGGCCGGGCTGTGCCCGGTGCCAGACCAGGTGTAGTTCTGGACGGTCAGGCCGTAGATCTCCACGCTCCGCGAGTCGACGATGCTGACGCCGCCCGAGTCGGCCCAGAACTGGTTCGGGCTGGTGTCGGCGGCCGTGACCGTGCCGAGGCTCAGCGTCGCAGTGCTGCCGGGCGCCGGCGCGATCTCCAGCAGCGCGGTGCTCGACTTGCCCCAGACCTGGATCGGCGAGGTGAAGGTGCCGGACAGGCAGAGCACGGTCGTCGCGGCCATCGAGTTCTCGTTCGCCGCGATCCAGGAGTTCACCGACGCTGACGTCGCACCCGGCGAGGCGAACGTCACCGCGCACGAGGCCGGCGGCGCGATCGCGGCACCGGTCGGGGTGGCCGGGTTCGGGATCAGCCCGTCGTTGTCGGCCGGCGCCGTGCCGGCCGGCTCGACCGGGAACGCGCTCGCGGTGACCGGCGGGGCAGGCTGGGCGACCGTCGCGGCCGCGGGGCCGGCGGCCGCCAGCGGAGCCCAGGCCAGTGCTGCGGTGCCGGCCGCCGCGGCCGCCAGCCGGAGCCGGTGCCCCGGGCGAGTGCGTGACCTGCGGAACATCGGCGGCGGGACAGGCATGACGGCACCTCGCGTTCGGTGGACGGGCTAGGGCAACTGCTCAGCGGAGCGCGACCGTGCCGCGACCGGACGAGGTCCGGGCCGGACCGGGGCTAACGGGCGAAGCGCGGCGGGCAGCAGGCCGGCGTGCGCCTCGAGCAGCTCGTCGCAGAGCGCGACGATCTGGTCCGTGGTCAGCGTCGCAGCGGCGTTGGGGTCGAGCAGGGCCGCCTGGTAGACGTGGTCGCGGCGGCCGGTCAGTGCCGCCTGGACGGTGAGCTCGACCACGTTCAGGAACGTCCGGTTCAGCGCCGCCAGCTGCACGGGCAGCGCGCCGACCGGCTTGGGTCTCGGGCCGCCGGGGCCGAGCTCGCAGGGCACCTCGACGCAGGCCTGGGCCGGCAGGTTCTCGATCAGGCCGCCGTTGCGCACGTTGACGTAGATCTCCTGCTCGGCACCGGTCTCGGCGGAGTGGATGAACTGCGAGGCCAGCTCGTGGGTCGGCTCGAGGTCCAGGGCCTCGCCGGCCGCCAGCTGCCTGCTCAGCTCGTCGAGCTCGCGCAGGTTCTCCTCCGAGCGGGCCAGGTAGTCGCCGACGAAGATCCGGAACCGCTCGACCTGAGAGTCGTGCCGCATGAACCAGGGCACGTACTCGGCCGAGTGCTCGCTCGACTCGGTCGGGAAGTAGCCGAACCGGCGGAAGATCTCGACCCTGACCCGGCGCTGCAGCTCCGGGTCGGCGTCGATCACCTCGGCCAGCTTCGGGTACAGCGAGCGGCCGCCGTGCTCGAAGCGCAGCACGAATGCCTGGTGATTGAACCCGGCGGTCATGAAGCTGACCTCGGCGGGGTCGAGGCCGACCAGGCCGGCCAGGAACGCGTGCGTGTCCCTGACCGAGTGGCACAGCCCGAAGACTCGCTCGAAGCCGGTCCCCTCGTAGACCGCCCACGGCAGCATCGCCATCGGGTTCGCGTAGTTCAGCAGGTAGGCGTCCGGGCAGTGGCGCAGCATGTCCTCGGCGAGGGCGACGGCGACGGGGATGGTCCGGAGCCCGCGGAAGATGCCGCCGATGCCGAGGGTGTCGGCGATGGTCTGCCGCAGCCCGTACCTGGCCGGGAGGTCGAAGTCGAGCCGGGTCGCGGCGTAGCCGCCCACCTGGATCTCGTTGATCACGTAGGCAGCGCCATCCAGCGCGTCGCTACGGCCCGGGCAGGCCGTCACGGTCGCGGCCGAGCCGGTCTGCGCCACGATCTGCCTGACCAGCCGCTCGGCGAAGGCCAGCCGGTCCGGGCTGATGTCGTGCAGCGCGAGCTCCAGCGAGCCGCCGAGGTCGGTGAAGCCGCACAGGTCGGTAGCGACATTGCGGGTGAACTCGATGCTGCCGGCGCCGATGAACGCAACCTTGATCACGCTCGAAAGTGTTCCATTGTGACCAGATTCGTGCAAGAGCGCGCAGCAAAGACAAGGAAACGCGCTCGTGACCTGCGGCGAATCTGCGCAGCTGTGCTCGGGATCTGGTTGACACGGTGCGCGGCCGGCGCCCAAGATTGGGTCAAACACCCGCTTGTCCGTTCAACCTGGGTTGTTCCCCGCTACAGCGTGAACGAAGGACACCGATGGGATCTAATCGCCTGCGGACGCTGCGCGTCCTCGTGGCCTGCGCGCTGATCGCGCTCGGACTTGGCGCCTGCGGCACGGGCAGCGGCGGGTCGGGCTCTGGCAAGTCCATCTCGATCTGGGAGGGCTGGACCGGCGCCGAGCAGAAGGAGTTCCTGCGCCTGGTCGCCGCCTACGAGAAGGCGAACCCCGGTGTCAAGGTCAACTGGCTGTACGTCAACAACGACAACACGCTGCAGAAGGTGCTGACCGCCGTGCGCGGCGGATCGACGCCCGACATCGCCTACCTGTACGGCTCCTGGGCGCCGAACGTGGCCAGGATCCCGCAGGTCGTCAATCTGACCAAGGTCGTCGCCAGCCCATCGGTGAACTGGAACGACTTCTGGGTCGGCGAGCGCGATGTGGCGACCGTGAACGGCAAGGTCATCGGCATCCCCGCGCTGGTCGACAACCTCGCCGTCGTGTACAACAAGACGCTCTTCGCCCAGGCGGGCCTCAAGCCGCCGGCCGCGAACTGGACCTGGGCCCAGTTCCAGGCCGATGCCAAGGCGCTGACCAAGCCAGCGATCAAGCAGTACGGAACCGCCTACGTGACGCCGGGTTCGGAGGACACGGTCTGGCACTGGGAGGCGATGCTCTGGGAGGCCGGCGGCCAGATCCTGAACTCCTCCAACACCAAGGCCGCGTTCGACTCGCCGGCCGGCCTGACCTCGCTGAACACGCTGCGCACGATGGCGATCACCGATCACTCGATGTACCTCGACCCGGCCGACTCCGCCTATGCCAACCTGTTCAACTCGGGCAAGATCGGGATGGTCGTCACCGGGCCGTGGGACCTGTCCGCCTTCCCGAACGTGCATGATGGCGTGCAGGTGATGCCGCAGTATCCGGGCACCGGCGCCGGGCACCAGACGATCTCGGGCCCGGACAACTGGGTGGTCTTCAGCAACGGAGCGGCGCAGGTCAGCTCGGCGGAGAAATTCCTGCTCTGGCTGTCCGCGCCAGCCCAGGTGAAGGCGTGGTCGCTGGCCACCGGCGACCTGCCGACCCGGCAGTCGGTCTCCACTGCTCCCGGCTTCACCGCGGGGATGAACACGGCGCTGCCCGGCGTCGACACGTTTATCGCCAACCTGGGCAACGTCAAGCAGTCCAGGCCGCAGATCGCGAGCTACCCGCAGATCTCGCAGGTGCTCGGGACGATGATCGTGTCGGTGCTGCTCGGCAAGTCCCAGCCGAAGGCCGCGCTCGCCGCGGCCGCGGCGAAGGTCAACTCGATCCTGGCCGGCTCGGGCAGCTGAGGGTGAGACCGGCACCGGATAGCGGCGCGCTGATGGCGACGGCTGGCTGAGATGGCGGCAAGCACGGCGGCGGCCAGCCGGCGGCGGTCCGGCGCGCCGCCCGGAGAGGTGCGCAACCGGGCGATGGCCCGTTCCGAGTCGCTGGCGGGCTGGGCGTTCGTCACGCCGGCGTCGGTGATCATCCTGCTGTTCGGCGCCGTGCCGATCGTCTGGTCGCTGGTGATGTCGTTCCAGCAGAACAACTTGCTGTCGCCGCATACGCCCTTCGTCGGCCTGCGGAACTACCGGACCCTGATCCACGATCCAGCCGTGCTGTCGGCCACCGAGCACACCATCGTGTACACCGCGCTGTTCGTGCCGGGGACGATGATCGTCGGCCTGTTCCTCGCCGTCGCGATGAACCGGCAGATCCGGTTCATCAACTTCTACCGCACCGCGGCCTACGCGACGATGGCCATCTCCACGATCAGCGAGGCGCTGGTCTTCATCTGGCTGTTCGACCCGTCGTACGGGATCGTGAACTACGGGTTCAGCTTGCTCGGCCTGCCGCAGCAGCAGTTCCTGAACGACCCGTCGCAGGCCCTCTTCGTCGTCGCGGTGATGACGATCTGGGGCTGGGCCGGGTTCGCCGTCGTGATCTACCTGGCCGCGCTGCAGGGCGTGCCCAGGGAGCTGACCGAGGCGGCGGCGATCGACGGGGCCGGCCGGTGGGCGACGTTCCGCCGGATCACGCTGCCGCTGCTCAGCCCGGCGTCGCTGTTCCTGGCCGTGTGGCTGACGATCAACGCGCTGCAGCTGTTTGACGAGGTGTACCTGTCGACCCAGGGCGGCCCGCTCGGCGCCACCACCGTGGTCGTCTACTACCTGTACGTCCAGGCGTTCCAGAACTTCAGCTTCGGCTACGCCTCGGCGATCGCCTACATGCTGTTCATCGTGATCCTGGTGGTGACGGCGATCCAGTTCCGGGTCGGCCGCCGCTTCACCTACTACCGGTCATGAGCCCGCGTCACGGGGCGGAGGTGCGCCGGTGAGCGTCGTGCCGGAGGTGCGCCGGTGAGTACCGTGCCGGAGGTGCGCCGGTGAGCACCGTCGACCTGGCCAAGACCGCGGCCGCGGCTCCGATCCGCGGCGTCGCCGGAGCCCGGCGCCGCCGCTGGAAGCTGCCGTTCAGCCCGTGGCACCTGGTGCTGGTACCGGCCACGATCATCTTGATCTTTCCGTTCTTCTGGATGATCGTGACCTCGCTCGAGACCCCGTCCGAGGCGCTGCGGTTCCCGCCCGACCTGACGCCGCATGTCCTGCGGTTCACCAACTACAGCGACGCGCTGAAGGCCGCCCCGTTCGGCCGGTTCTTCTGGAACAGCGCCGTGGTGGCGCTCACCACGGTGGCCTGCAACCTGGTGTTCTGCGCGGCCGCGGGATACGCGTTCGCCCGGTTCAGGTTCCTGGGCCGGGGCGCGCTGTTCGTGCTGATCATGATCACGCTGATGGTGCCGTTCCAGGTGACGATGATCCCGCAGTTCCTGATCACCAAGTGGATCGGCGTCAATCTGCTGGCGGGCGCCGGGATCGGCCACATCGGAGCGCTGATCGTGCCGAATGCCGCGACCGCGTTTGGTGTCTTCTTCCTGCGCCAGTTCTTCCGGACGCTGCCGATCGAGTACGAGGAAGCAGCCAGGGTCGACGGCGCCACGAGGCTGACCGTGCTGATGAAGGTCGTGCTGCCGCTCTCGGCTCCGGCCCTCGCGACGCTGGCCGCGCTCACCTTCCTTGATTCCTGGAACTCGTTCCTGTGGCCGCTGATCGCGATCACTTCCACGAGCGCCTCGACGCTGCCGCTCGGCCTCGCGACCTTCCAGGGCGCGCATGCCACGGAGTGGACGCTGCTGATGGCCGGCAACGTGATGAGCCTGGCGCCAATGATGCTCGTCTTCCTGCTGGCGCAGCGGTACTTCGTCCGGTCGGTTGCCTCGACCGGGCTGACCGGGACCTGACCGACGTACGAGACAATGGGGAACCTTAATGCGGACTGAGTCGGAGATCGCGTCGCAGCCGGACTGCTGGCGTCGCGCCGTCGCGCTGCTCCCCGAGGTGGCGGGCCTGCTGCCCGCCGCAGGCGAGCGGGTGGCGGTGGTCGGCTGCGGTACCTCGTGGTTCATCGCCCAGTCCTTCGCCGTCGCCCGCGAGGCGGCCGGCCACGGCGAGACGGACGCGTTCGCCGCGTCCGAGATGCCGGCCGGGCGCCGCTACGACCGGGTCGTCGCGCTGACCAGGTCGGGAACGACCACCGAGATCCTGCGGCTGCTCAGCCTGATCGGGGGTGCCCAGCCGACCGTGGCGATCACCGCCGACCCGGGTACCCCGATCGCGGCCGCGGCCGACGCGCTCATCACGCTCGACTTCGCCGACGAGGAGTCGGTGGTGCAGACCAGGTTCGCGACCACCGAGCTGGCGCTCCTGCTCGCGCACCTGGGCACCGACATCGAGCCGGCCGTCCAGGCCGCGGAGCGCGTGCTGGCCGAGCCGCTGCCCGCCGCCCTGACGGACGGGCGGCAGTTCACGTTCCTCGGCACCGGCTGGACCTGCGGCCTGGCCAGCGAGGCGGCGCTGAAGCTGCGCGAGTCGGCGGGGATGTGGAGCGAGGCCTACCCGGCGATGGAGTTCAGGCACGGCCCGATCGCGGTAACCGGCCCCGGCAGCGTGGTGTGGATGCTCGGGCCCGCGCCGGCCGGACTGGCCGCCCAGGTCGCCGCGGCCGGCGGCCTGATGTGGGAGTCCGGCGAGCACCCGCTGGCCGAGCTGGTCCGGGTGCACCGGGTCGCGGTCGCGGTCGGCCGGGCGGCCGGGCTGGATCCCGACCGGCCGCGCAACCTGACCCGGTCGGTGATCCTGGACGGGGCTGGCCCGGCCGATCCGGCCCGATGATCCTGATCGTCGCGCTCAACCCGGCGCTCGACGTCACCCACCATGTCGCCGGAGCCGACTGGGGCGGAGTCAACCGCCCGGTCGCCGTCCAGGCCAGGGCCGGCGGCAAGGGCCTGAACGTGGCCCGGACCCTGCGCGCGCTCGGCCAGGCCGTGACCCTGACCGGGCTGGCCGGGGGCCGCACCGGCGAGGCACTCGTCGACGGCCTGGCCGGGACCGGGATCTCGGTGGAACTGACGCCGATCGCGGGGGAGACGAGGAGGACGTTCGTCGTCGCGGACAGCGTGAGCGAGCAGACGGCGTTGTTCAGCGAGCCGGGACCGGCCGTGTCCGCGGCCGAGTACGAGCGGTTTTTCGTTGCGTATGAGAAGGCACTGGCGTCCAGCGCAGCGGTCGTGCTGTCCGGCAGCCTGCCGCCCGGGGTGCCGGACGACTCCTACGCCGCGATGGTCACCGCGGCCGCGGCAGCCGGAGTGCGGGCGGTCCTGGACGCCAGCGGCGCGGCGCTCGCG
>JADGPC010000418.1 GCA_017882645.1 Streptosporangiales bacterium
ACGACGACCGCGCACCGCCGGCTGAGCCCGAGCGCGGCCGCGGCCGGCTCGGTCAGCGTTCCCGCGACCTCGGCGGCGGGCCTGATCGGGGCGAGCAGGCCGGGGTCGATGCCGGCCGCGTCCAGCATCGCGTCGTCCCAGGTCCGGGAACCGACGTCATACAGCAGCGTCGAGGAGGCGTTGGCGTGGTCCTGGGCGATCGTCCCGGTCAGCCAGCCGAGCAGGTAGCCGCCCGCGGGCGGGAACGAGATCGCGGCGGCGTAGGTCTCCGGCTCGTGCTCGCGCAGCCACATGATCTTCGGCGCGATATGCGAGGAGTCGGTGTTGAGCCCCGTCGTGGCAAAGATCGCGTCGGCGCCCAGCTTGCCGGCCAGCCCGGCCGCCTGGTCCGCCGCCCGCCGGTCGAGCCAGATGATCGCCTGGCGCAGCGGGTTCAGCGCGTGATCGACCGGCACGACGCCGTCCACCTGCGAGGCCAGGCCCAGGTGGCTCACCTCGCCGGGGCCGATCCCCGAGTCCGTGATCAGCTGCCGGACCGTCGCGGCGAGGCCGTCGCGCCACTGGCCCGGATCCTGCTCGGCCCAGCCGCTGGCCGGATGGCTCATTGTGCAGGCCCGCGCGGCCGAGGTGACCTCCCGGCCGTCCGGGTCGAGCAGCAGCGCCTTGACGCTCTGCGACCCGATGTCCGCCCCGATCAGGTATCCCATCTATGTCTTCCCCGATCAGCGTCCTGGCTCCGGCCGGCCCGCGGGCCGGCCGGAGCCAGGAATGCCGATGCCTAGAGCCCTTCGTTGATGAGGCGGCCGGCCGACTCGTACTTCTCGCGGTTGCTGTACTTGAGGTAGAACGCGAAGACGATGCCGCCGCCGATGACCAGCGCGTCGATCGGCCCCAGCCAGTTCGCGTAGCTGTACCCGGCCCCGAGGAAGCTCAGGTTGCCGAACAGCAGGTACACGACGAAGGCCTGGGTGACGAACGCGATCAAGGGCGCGATCCTCGTCTTCCACCAGTGCGCCTCCCGCTGCGGGTGGCGCTCGAAGTAGATGAAGATGGACAGCGACACCAGCGACTGGACGGCGAGGATGATGATCACGCCCATCACCGCCATCAGCCCGTACAGCTGCACGTAGGCCTGGCTGGTCGGGTCGTTGGACCCGGTGAACACCGCGAAACCGATCACGATCAGCGCGGCCACCACGGTCTGCGCCATGGAGGCGATGTGCGGGCTCTTGTAGCGGTGGTGCGTCCGGCCGAGCGCGCGCGGCAGCAGGCCCTCGCGGCCGAGCGAGTACGCGTACCTGGCCGTGGTGTTGTGGAAGGCCATGCCGCAGGCGAACGACCCGGTGATGATCAGGTAGCTGAGGATAGAGGCGACCCAGGGACCGGCGATCGCGTGGGCGGGGGTCAGGTAGTAGTTGGCCGGGTCGGTCTGAGCCATATGGGCCGCCGAATTGGCGGTCGGGTAGCCGGCGAACGGCGCCCAGGACGTCAGGATGTAGAAGATGCCCAGGCCGATCACCGAGATGTACAGCGCCCGCGGCACGTTCTTCTTCGGGTTCTTGGACTCCTCGCCGTAGTTCGGGGCCATCTCGAAGCCGACCCAGGACCAGAAGGCGAAGAACAGCCCGATCCCGATCGCGCCGGCGGCGACCTTGGTGTCCCCCGAGCCGCCAGCCGCCAGGCCCTTGAACGCGTTGACCGGGTTGATGGCCGCGGCCGGGATGTGGCCGTGCAAGAACATGGCGCCGTCGAAGATCAGCAGCATGACGACCTCGGAGATCAGGCCGACGGCCAGGACCGCGGTGGACAGCCGCACGTCGAAGTAGGTCAGCACGGAGATCAGCGCCACCATGAACAGCGCCAGGTACGGCCAGCCGATGTTGACGCCGAACGCGGCCAGCTTGAGGTTGAGGAAGTAGGCGAAGCCGCCGGCCAGCGACGCCTCGAAGACCGAGTAGGCCAGAACGGAGCCGTACCCGGCGCCGATGCCGACCTCACGGCCGAGACCGTGGCTGATGTACGAGTAAAAGCCGCCCGCCGTGGTCTTCTCGCGGGCCATCGCGACGTAGCCGACCGAGAAGATCACCAGCACGACGGTCGCGACCAGGAACGCCGCGGGTGCGCCGACTCCCTGGCCGTAGCCGACCACGATCGGCGTGTTGAACATCATCGCCGAGATCGGCGCGGACCCGGTCACGGTCAGGAACAGCACGCCGTACAGGCCGACCGCGTGCTTCTTCAGCTTATGGACGTCGTCGCGCTCGGAAACGTCGAGGCTACCGAACATACCTGCGGTGTGGATGACGTCGTCACCGGCGGCTTCGCCGCCGGTGCCCGGCGGCGCTTGGGTGTCGGACATGCAGCCAGCCTCCCAATCAGGGCTTGGCCCCGTGCCACCCGGGCGATCGCGGGCACGGGGTACTGTCGCGGGGCCGCAGGCGGCCTGCGCAACGGCGGAATGAAATGACGGTGGAGACGCGCGGGAGCGGCGAACCGGACTGGCTCGGCCCGATCTCGATGGGCGATGCTTCTGGTCGGACCATGACGACCGCCGTTTCCCCTCCTAGACACACCAAAAGCGGGGGCATGTCCCGGCTGGGCGATAGTGGGAGCGGCCGCCGGCCGCGCTACCGAGCGGCATCATCGGCGCTTGCTTCGCTTCGCCGGACCCTGACCGTAACATGGTCAAATCGCACCTGACAATAGGTCTTTGCCGGTTCGCCGGCACTCTTGACTAATAGGTCAGACCGATACATGATTCGGTCTGGTATGGGTTCGGCACGCGGGCTTCCCGGCCCGCGCCAGACGGCGCGCGGCGCGGGGACGAAGGCAGGGCGATGCACGACTACGAAGTGTTCAGCGTGGAGTCCAAGGCCGAGGTCCTGGAGAAATCCAGGGAGTTCTGGAATCCGGGGAAGACCGACTTCTGGAGCGAGAGCGGCGTCGACCTGGTCATCGACCGGCGCGAAGGTTACTTCATCTGGGACATGTCAGGGCTGCGGCTGATCGACGTCCACCTCAACGGCGGCACCTTCAACCTTGGCCACCGCAACGCCGAGCTAGTCGAGGCCATCACGACCGGCATGCGCTCGTTCGACATCGGCAATCACCATTTCCCTTCCAGCGCCCGGGCGGCGCTGGCCGAGGCGCTGATCAGGACCGCCCCGCCGAACCTGACCAAGGTGGTGTACGGCAGCGGCGGCGGCGAGGCCATCGACATCGCCCTGAAGACAGCCAGGCACGCCACTCAGCGCCGCAAGATCGTCTCGATCATCAAGGCCTATCACGGCCACACCGGGCTGGCGGTCGCGACCGGTGACGATCGTTTCTCCCGGATCTTCCTTTCCGACCAGCCGGACGAGTTCAGCCAGGTTCCGTTCAACGACCTGGCCGCGATGGACGCGGCGCTGGCCGGCGGCGACGTCGCGGCCGTGATCATGGAGACGATCCCGGCGACGTACGGCTTCCCGCTGCCGGATCCCGGTTACCTGGAGGCGGTCAAGGCGCTGTGCGAGCGGTACGGCACCTTGTACATCGCGGACGAGGTGCAGACGGGGCTGATGCGGACCGGCGAGATGTGGGCCGTCACCAAGCACGGGATCGAGCCCGACATCCTGGTCACCGGCAAGGGGCTGTCCGGCGGGATGTACCCGATCGCCGCCGTGCTGGTCAGCGAGAAGAGCGCGGGCTGGCTGACCGAGGACGGGTTCGCGCACATTTCCAGCTTCGGCGGCGCCGAGCTCGGCTGCGTCGCGGCCCTGAAGACGCTGGAGATCTGCGGCCGCCCTGAGACCAGGTCGATGGTGCACTACATCGCCGACCTGATCGGCGCGGGCCTGCGGCAGATCCAGGCCAGCTACCCGGACTGGCTCATCGGAATCAGGCAGAACGGCGTGGTGATGGGACTGGAATTCGACCATCCCGAGGGGGCCAAGTACGTGATGCGCCACCTGTACCGGGCCGGGGTCTGGGCCATCTTCTCAACTCTCGATCCGCGGGTCCTGCAGTACAAGCCCGGCCTGCTGATGACGCCCGAGCTCTGCGAGGAACTACTCGACCGCACCGAGGCCGGCATCGCCCGCGCCCACGCCGAAGTCAGCCGCCGCCCAGCCCGGAGCCGTCGGTGAACGACCGGGCGGGGCGCGGTCACGCCTGGACTGAGGAGCGACAAAGGAGCGACGAGGGAAGGCGGGACCCCAAGGCGCCCCGCCCCTCGGGGGGTTCCGGGGGGTCGTCCCCCCGGGCTAATACCTCCCCCCGGGCTAATACCGCTGATCAGGCACGGCAGATGCTCGCCCGGGCGCACTGGGCCGCGAGCGCGTTCGCCAGCTACGACCTGCCTGCCGTACTGCGGGTCGCCGAGGCAGTCGCCACGGCCGCGCACGCCGAGTCCAGGCGATTTGCCGAATGGGCGGTCAAGGAGACCGGCTTCGGAGTGGCCGAGCACAAGGTCATCAAGAACGAGGCCTGCTCGCTCGGGCT
>JADGPC010000419.1 GCA_017882645.1 Streptosporangiales bacterium
AAGGCCGAGATGGGCAAGATCGGCCTGACCGTCGACTCGCTGCAGATCCAGTCCATCGATGACTTGAACACCGGCTACATCGACGCGATGGCCGCGCCGCACAACGCGGCGATCCAGCGGCAGGCCCAGATCGCCCAGGCCCAGGCCAACCAGGCATCGGCTGAAGCGCAGCAGCAGTCCCAGCGCGCGCAGGCCGAGTACGCCAGGCAGACTGCCGTGGTCCAGGCGCAGTACAAGGCCGAAGTCGACCGGGCTCAGGCGCAGGCTGCGCAGGCTGGCCCGCTCTCCCAGGCTCAGGCGCAGATGGAGGTGCTGCAGGCGCAGGCCGAGCTAGCCAAGCGCCAGGCCGAACTGCGCGAGCGGCAACTCGTCGCTGAGGTGATCAAGCCCGCGGAGGCGGAAGCCGAGAAGGTTCAGATCCTGGCCCGGGCCGATGCGCAGCGCGTCACCATGCAGGCCGAGGCGGCCGCCTCGCACAACCGGGTCGCCCTGGACCGGATGCTGATCGAGCAGCTGCCGCAGATCGTCAAGGAGGCAGCCGCCGGCCTGGCCGGATCCAACCTCAGCGTGCTGAACGGCGCGGACGGCCTCAGCGAGATCGCGGCCGGGCTGGTCGCGCAGGGCCTGACGATCCTGGACTCGGTGAAGAAGGGCCTCAACGCGGAGTCCGCGCCGCCAGCCAGCGTCACGCCGATGCCTCTCGCCGACCGGAACGGCGGCGGTCCCGATGGCGGAGGTACGGCCTGACCGGACCCGTCACGACACCCCCTGACAACACAGCGGGTTGATGTTCGGGCACTTCCTTCTGATACTGGCGACGTGCCCGAAACTGACGGCCCACCTGAAACTGACGGCCCACCTGAAACTGACGGCCAGCCGGAAACTAGCGGCCCGCCCGAAACTGGACCTGGGCAGCCGACCGAGAGCGCCGTGCTGGTGGCGATACCCGAGGCAGAGGGCGTGGTCGGAAGTTTCAGGGCGAGGCTGGATTCCGCGGCGGCCGTCGGAGTCCCGGCCCACGTGACGGTGATCTATCCGTTCGTGCCGCCAGGGCTCATCGACGACGCCGTGATCAGCGCTCTTGCGGCGGCCGTCGGGTCGGTCCCGGCCTTCGACGCAACATTCGTGCGGGTGCGCTGGTTCGGGCAGGACGTGCTGTGGCTCGCGCCGGAACCGGCCAGCCCGTTCACCGCCCTCACTGCGGCGGTGTGCCGAGCCTTTCCCGGCTGGCCGCCCTACGGCGGCGCGTACGACGACACCGTCCCGCACCTCACGGTCGGGAACGATCATCCGATCGGCGTGCTTGAGGCAGCGGCCCGGGCGATCGAGCCCGACCTGCCCTTCATGGCCCGGATCACTTCCGCCTGGCTGATGCAGGGCTCGGAGCGGCGCGGTTCCTGGCGGACGGTCGCGGAGTTGCCGCTCGGGTTGCCAGCCGCCCGCTGAGCCAGCCGCCCGCTGAGCCAGCCGCCCGCCGAGCCAGACGGCGGCTCGGATTCCCGCCCGCCGGTCCTTTCGGCCACTATATCTGCCAGGCTGCCCTGAATTCGCATCCCCGCTTTATCGGAGAGCAGCCGGAATGGCATTTTCCGCAGCGCTGATCGTATTAACATGACTGCCTCGCTATTAGTCATGTCGGCAATCGGTCGAGCATGACCTTAATAGTAGAACTGGTGCATTAACACGGCTGGTCAGGGGGCCAGGAGCCGGAACCGCCAAATCGGGTTGTTTGCCTAGTTGTAGTAGTGAAGGCGCAATGAGCATTTCCAGCGTGAGCGCGCGCGATGATTCTGCTGCGCTCGGATTTATCAGCCGTAATTCACCACCTGCTCGGCGCAGCTATATTCTCGGTTTGATTTCGGCGGCAGCAATTGTGATCGCACTGCTGATCATGATCGCGGCCTCGCTGCTGCGGTCGAGCTGGATGGCCCCGGCCCTGAGCATGCCCTGGCCAGGGCCGCCATGGGAGATCCGCTCGGTCCGGATCCCGGTCCCCGCGTTGACGATCGCGCTCTGGCTAGCCGCGCTCCTCGCCGCCGCGGGCCTGGCCGCCGGGCTGGCGGCCGTGCGCGCCGGTGTCCGGGTGAGCGCGCGGTCGGTGCTCGCCGTCGGCCTGCTCGCTGTCGCGGTGCTGACCGTCTTGCCTCCGGTGGGTTCCAGCGATGCGCTCGACTACGTGGCCTACGGCCGGATGGTCCAGATCGGACGCAGCCCGTACGTCATGACCCCCGCTCAGCTCGGGCAGGCACATCGTTCCTACGGCCAGTCGGTGCCCGAGGAGTGGGACCACCAGGTCACCGTGTACGGGCCGCTGGCGACGGCGGAGCAGTTCGCGGCCGCGGTGCTCGGCGGCTCGTCGGCAGCGCGGATCACGTTCTGGCTCAAGCTCGTCAACGCGATCGCCTTCGGCGCGGTGGCGCTAGCCATGCACCGGGTACTCCGCCGCGATCCGGCCGCGCGGCTCCGGGCGCACCTGCTGTGGACGGCCAACCCCCTGCTGCTGTGGGGCCTGATCGCGGCCGGGCACGTGGACGCCGTGGCTGCGGCCGCCGGGCTGCTAGGAGTTCTGCTCGCCGGCACCGAAGCCGTCACCAGGAGCTCGCTGCGGGCGGCGATGGCCGGGGTCCTCGTCGGTGCGGCCGCGGACATCAAGATCTTCTACGTCCTGTTCGGGTTCGGCCTGTGCTGGCCGCTCAGGCGGCAGCCACGACTGGCGGCCGCGGCGGCCGGCGCCATGGTCGCCGTGCTGGTGCCGACCTACCTGTGGTTCGGGCCGCCCGCCGTCGGCGCCCTGCTCGCCAGGCGCAACAAGTCCACGGTCGACAACTTCTACCAGTTCTTCTCAGGTTCGGCCGGATACCTTGGCCAGCACCCGATGGTGGTGGCGGCCGCGGCCGCGGTCCTGCTGGCGACGCTGGCGGTCTGGCGGCTGCCGGACGACGTCACCGCGCCGCCCGGGGTCAGGCCAGCGCTGGCCCTCAGTGCGGCCTGGCTGTTCGTCTGGCCCTACCAGATGCCCTGGTACGACGCGATGCTGCTGTGCCTGCTCGTGCTCTATCCCGCGTCGAGGCTGGACTGGCTGGTGCTGGCCAGGCTGACCGCGAGCACTCTGGCCCTCATGCCAGGCAATCCGTGGCCGCCGCCCGGTGCCGTCCTGGCGGCGCTGGCCAGGATCAGTCAGCAGGTCGTGGCGCCGGCGGTGCTGCTCGGGGCGGCGGTAGGCCTGGCCGCGCTCTGCGCCTGCAGCCGGATCGCGCCCCGAAACCGTACCAGCGCGAACGCGATCAGCAGCAGGAATCCCGCGAGTCCGGTCAGCACGTAGAGGTTCCCGGTCACCAGCTCGGAACCGTGCCAGTGGTATTCCGGGTACCAGGGCCGGTCCCCGAGCTGGTAGTACGTGCCCGGGTTCGCGTTCGGCGGCAGCCAGATCAGTCCGAGCGAGAACCCGCCGGGATCGGCTGCCTCGCCGAGCAGGCTGCCCGGCCAGGCGGCGAACAAGCCAGTGACCAGCGCCGCAATCGCGAGGGGTGCCGAGCGAAAGGCAGCGCCGCGGTGCGCCGCGTAGCCGGCCAGCGCCGCGACCCAAGGCACGACCCACACCCAGTGGTGATCCCAGCTGATGGGAGAGGCCAGCAGGCCCGTCAGGGCACAGGTGAGAACCCCGGCCAGCGGATACCCGCTGCGGGTAATGACGGCAGCGGCGGCCAGCCCCGCGACCACCGTCAGGGCGGCCAGGACGAGCCACGGCCGGTGGCCGCTCGCCACGCTTCCGGCCAGCCGGGTGACCACGGCGCTGAGCGACTGGTTGCCTTCCCAGCCGATGAACCCGGTCCTGCCGCCGCGGGCGAACACGCCGCCCAGCCACCACTGCCGCGAATCCGCGGGCAGCACGCCGAACCCCAGCCCGACAGTGACGGCGAACATCCCCGCCGCCACGGCCGCGTGCCGGAACCGCCTGGTCAGCAGCAGGTAGGGAATGAAGATCAGCGGCACGAGCTTGATCCCGGCCGCGAGGCCGATGCCCGCGCCCTTCCACCAGCGCCGGTCAGGCTGGCAGGCATCCCACATGATCAGCGCCATCAGGACGAGCTCGATCTGGCCGAGATAAAGCGTCCGCTGAACTGGCTCGGTCCAGAACAGCACCGCGGCGAGCAGCAGCGTAGCTCCCGCCCGCGCGGCCCGCGTGGGCCTGGCTCGCGGCCCCGCCGCCAGACCGCCAAGGCTGAACTGGGGCAGGGCGCCGAGGGTGAACCAGATCGTGGCGATCAGCGCCAGGATGTTGACCGCGACCCACGCCTTCACCAGCACGGGCAGTGCGGGAATCGTCAGCGCGGTGAACAGCAGCGCCGCGAACGGCGGGTAGGTGAACTTCAGGTTCAGGTGCCCGGGCCAGTCGTACAGCGGCGAGACCCGGTGCGGGTTGTACCAGGGGGCGACGTGGGCGGCGATCAGGCCGCCGAACCGGTAGACCCGGAGGTCGACCGGGTCCATCCAGTCCGGCACGGGATGAGTCAGCGCGTAACCCAGGTACGTCCCGAGCGTGACCGCGACGGCCGCCAGGCCGCAGATCAGCAGGAATCCGCTCCGCCTTCGTGCCCGCACTCCCGTAAGGTAGCTCGTTCATGTAATGAGGAGGCCACTGTTAGTGACATATGAGGGTTAGCGCTGCTAGCACGGAAGTGTCGCGCCCGCCCGTTTTCAGCGGATGGCCCGCACCTCGGCACGGCGCCGGACGGGATCGGCGAGCGCGGCGGTCAGCTGGTCGAGCGCCTGTACCGTGTGGCCGCTGATGACATCGTCGCAGTGCGGCCACGCGGCGGCCATGCCGCCGGCGAGCGGCTGGTAGGCGGCGCTCTTGGTCCTCGGGTTCACCCAGACAATGCGGAACGCGACCAGCGACAGCCGTTCCATCTCGCGCCGGACGAGTTCAGGCTCGCCCGTCTCCCAGCCATCAGAGATGATCACCACAACCGCACCGCGGGCCATGCCGCGCCGGCCGTAGTGATCGTTGAAGTCCTTGAGCGCGGCGCCGATCTTGGTGCCGCCGAGCCAGTCGGGCGCCGCCTGGCCGGCCCGCTGCAGCGCGATGCCGGGAAGGGTCCGGCCGAGCACGGGCGTCAGCCGGGTCAGCCTGGTGGCGAACGTGAACACCTCGGCGCCCGCGCCGCCCGCGGCGCAGTACAGCAGCTGGATCATGGCCCGTGCGTACGGCTCCATCGACCCGGAAATGTCGCAGAGCACCACCAGCCGGCGAGGCCGCCGGGCCGGGGTGCGGCCGATCAGCCGGAACGCGTGCCCGCCGGTCCGCCTGGCCTGGCGCAGCGTGGCGCGCATGTCGGTGCGCCTGCCGCCAGACCGGCGTCGCTGCCGCCGCGACCGCCGCTCAGGAACGGCCAGCGTGAGCCTGCGCATCAGCGTCGCCACCGAGACCAGCTCGGCGTCGGAAAGCTCGGCAAAATCCTTGCTGGCCAGCCGTTCCGCGCTGGTGCCGAGGTAACGGTTCTCCGCCTCCGGCTCGGTCCCGTCGTCTGGCCTGGCCTCCCCGTCCGAGTCGGCAGTTCTGCTTTCCTTGCTGCTGATGACATGCTCCTGGGCAGCCTTGGCCGCGGTAGCCAGCAGATGCTCGGGTGATGCTTCAGGAAGACCACCAAGACCAGCCGGGCCGGGCTGGCCGCCTGCGTCACCGCCGTCGCCCAGTCCGCCGAAGACCTGCTCGAAAACCGCCCGCAGGATCAGGGCCTGATCCCTGCTCGACACCAGGGTCGCGAGCGCGCACAGGTAGAGGGCGCGGGGCGTTCCCGGCCGCGCGACCGTTACCGCGCCGGCGAACCGCTCGCACCGGCCTGGTCCGACCGGCAGGCCGACCGCCCGGAGCGCGGCACCGAACCTGGCGCTGACCTCGGCCAGGTCACTCGGCGCTGCGGTCGCCGGAGCAGGCCTGGGCGGGTCAGCCATCCTGGCCGATCAGCGTCGCGAAGCCGGCCCTGCGCACGGTGCCGAGATCCTCGGCGTACTTGAGCACGGCGCCCGCGGTCCGCTCGGCCGCGGCGGCGTCCAGTTCTCCGGCCCCGAGGACATGCAGGGCGTTCGCCCAGCTGATCGCCTCGGCGATACCGGGCGGCTTGGCCAGGTCGAACTCGCGCAGCCGGGCCACTCCCACGGCGACCTGACTGGTGAGCGACTCGGCTGCCTCCGGCACCCGGCGCCTGATGATTGCGGCTACCCGCGCGATGTCCGGGTAGTCGATCCAGTGGTACAGGCAGCGCCGCTTCAGCGCGTCATGCAGGTCGCGGGTCCGGTTGGACGTCAGGACGACGACCGGCGGATACGCGGCCCGCCGGGTCCCGAGCTCGGGGATGGTCACGGCCGACTCAGCCAGCAACTCGAACAGGAACGCCTCGAACTCGTCGTCGCCCCGGTCGACCTCGTCGATCAGCAGCACGGCAGGACGCGGTCCAGGATGGTCGAGCGCGGCGAGCAGCGGTCGTTCGAGCAGGTACTCATCGCTGAACAGGTCGGCCTCCCGCGGCGCCTCGCCGCGGGCCTCCGCGAGCCTGATCGCGAGCAGCTGACGGGGGTAGTTCCACTCGTACAGCGCCTCGGCCGAGGTCAGGCCCTCATAGCACTGCAACCTGATCAGAGGCGTGTCGAGCACGCTGGCCAGCGCCTTCGCGGCCTCGGTCTTGCCGACCCCTGGCTCGCCCTCGAGCAGGATCGGCTGGCCCATCCGCGCGGCCAGGAAGAGGGCGGTGCCGAGCGGTTCGTCGGCCAGGTAGCTCGCGTCGTCGAGCGCTTTCAGCAGCGCTGCGACGTCGGGAAGCTGCTCGGAAAGGTCACTCATCCGCGGGCCGGGCCCCCTCAGTTAGGCAGATCGGTCAGAAGCAAGGCACCCGTCCATCATGCGGCAGGTTAGCCGCTGCCTCGCACCCGGGACCGCCGGGCGCCATCAGTCCGTTATCGCCAGGTCGCTGCGGAGCGGGCGGCCCTGGATGGCGCTCCACACGGCGGCCGGGGTCAGCGGCATGTCGGCATGGCGCACCCCGAGCGGGGCCAGGGCATCGATGACCGAGTTCACCACGGCGGCCGGCGAGCCGACCGTCGCCGACTCGCCGATGCCCTTCGCGCCGATCGGGTGATGCGGCGAGGGCGTGACCGTGGCGCCGAGTTCCCAGGACGGGCACTCGACGGCGCTCGGCAGCAGGTAGTCCATGAACGAGCCGCCCAGGCAGTTCCCGTCAGCGTCGAACGCGATCGCCTGCATCAGGGCCATGCCGATCCCGTCAGCGAGACCGCCGTGCACCTGGCCCTCGACGATCATCGGGTTGATCCGCACGCCGCAGTCGTCCACCGCGATGAACCGGCGGACCGCGACCTGCCCGGTGCCCGGGTCGACGTCAGTGACGCAGATGTAGGCGCCGAAGGGAAACGTGAGGTTCGGCGGGTTGTAGACGGTCTCGGTGTCAAGGTGGCCCTCGACACCGTCGGGCAGGTCGAGCCCGGAGTGCGCGGCCATCGCGATCGCGGCGATCGACGCGGCCTGCTCGGGGTCGCCGCGCACCCGCCAGGCGCCCTCGGTCCATTCGAGGTCGTCAGCGGAGACCTCCATCATGGCGGCGGCGACGATCCTGGCCCGCTCGCGTGCCTTGCGGGCGGCCACGACCGCGGCCGCGCCGGAGACGGCGGTGGACCTGGAGCCGTAGGTGCCCAGGCCGAACGGGGTCCGGTCGGTGTCGCCGTGCACGA
This sequence comes from Streptosporangiales bacterium, assembly GCA_017882645.1. GTDB lineage: Bacteria > Actinomycetota > Actinomycetes > Streptosporangiales > Streptosporangiaceae > Chersky-822. Next base: position 7,744 of record JADGPC010000419.1, read on the forward strand.
CCTCCACGTCGTCCGGCGACAGCCCGAGTTCGGCCGCGACGATCTGGGCGAACGTCGTCTCGTGCCCCTGCCCCTGGGTCTGGCAGGAGACGCTGAGCACCGCCTTGCCGGTGGGATAGATCCGCAGGTCCGCGCCATCGGCCATGCCGAGGCCGAGGATGTCCATCTGCTTGCGCGGGCCCGCGCCGACGCCCTCGGTGAAGAAACTGACCCCGATGCCCATGTACTCGCCGCGCTCGCGCCTGGCCGTCTGCTCGCGCCGCAGGTCCTCGTAGCCGGCCAGGTCCATGGCGGCGCGGAGGGCACGCGGGTAGTCACCGGAGTCGTACACCCAGCCGGTCGGGCACGTGTAAGGGAACTGCTCGGGCCGCAGCAGGTTCTGCATCCGCAGCCCGGCCGCGTCCATGCCAAGCTCACGGGCCAGCAGATCCACCATGCGCTCGACGAGGTACACGGCCTCGGTGATCCGGAACGAGCAGGAGTAGGCGACGCCACCGGGCGCCTTGTTCGTGTACACCCCGGTGACCTCGCAGTAGGCGGCCTGAAGGTCATAGGAGCCAGTGAAGATGTGGAAGAAGCCAGCCGGGAACTTGGTCGGCTGCGCCGCGCCGTTGAAAGCTCCGTGGTCGGCCAGCACCTTCGCCCGCAGGCCGAGGATCTTGCCGTCCCTGGTCGCGGCTATCTCGCCGTGCATGTGGTAGTCGCGGGCGAACGATGTCGACATCAGGTTCTCCGACCTGTCCTCCACCCACTTCACCGGCCGTCCGGTGAGGATCGAGCCGACGATCGCGCACAGGTAGCCGGGATAGATCGGGACCTTGTTGCCGAAGCCGCCGCCGACGTCCGGGGAAACCACCCGGATCTTATGCTCGGGCAGCCCGGTGATCAGGGCGTAGAGCGTCCGGTGCGCGTGCGGTGCCTGCGTCGTCGCCCAGACGGTCAGGCGCCCGCTGACGTGGTCCATGTCAGCCACCACGCCGCAGGTTTCCAGCGGCGCGGGATGGACCCTCGGGTAGAGCATGTCGCAGTCGACCACGACATCGGCCGCCGCGAAGACCGCGTCGGTCGCCTCACGGTCACCGGCGGCCCAGTCGAAGATCCGGTTGTCCGCCTTGCCGGGCAGGTCGTCGCGGATGACGGCCGCGTCAGGATCGAGGGCAGTTCGCGCGTCGATCACCGGCGGGAGCGGCTCGTACTCGACGGTGATCAGCTCGATCGCATCGCGCGCTGAATACCGGTCTCTCGCGACGACGAAGGCTACCTCCTGGCCCTGGAACCTGACCTTGTCGGTGGCCAGCACGGCCTGCACGTCGGCGGAGAGCGTCGGCATCCAGGCCAGGTTGCGGCCGGCCAGCATGTCGCCGGTGATGACGGCCTCGACGCTCGGGTGGGCCTCAGCCGCGGCGGTGTCAATCGAGACGATCCTGGCGTGCGCGAGCGGACTGCGCAGCACCGCTCCGTGCAGCATTCCCGGCAGCTTGATGTCGTCGACGAAGGTGCCCCTGCCCCGCACGAAGCGCGCGTCCTCCTTGCGCGGCACCGGCCCGTACGGCCCGTTTGGCAAGTGATCGGAGACCGGGCTCATGCCAGATCATCGCCTTCGCTGCCGTCTCCCAGGCCGTGATGGTCCCGGTCAGCCGCCGCAGACTCGTGCTCCGCGGCCCAGCGGACGGACCTGACGATGTTCTCGTACCCGGTGCAGCGGCAGATCTGGCCGGAGATCGCCTCGCGGATCTCCTGCTCCGAGGGGTCCGGGTTGCGGTCGAGCAGCCAGCGCGCGGTCAGCATCATGCCGGGGGTGCAGAACCCGCACTGGAGCCCGTGGCAGTGGGCGAAGCCCTGCTGTACCGGGTCGAGCTCGCCGCGGCGCTCCAGGCCCTCCACGGTGAGGACCCGGCGGCCGTCCGCCATCGCCGCGAGCACGGTACAGGACTTCACCGGCAGGTCGTCGAGCCAGACGACGCACGCTCCGCAATTGGATGTGTCGCAGCCCCAGTGCGAGCCGGTCAGGCCGAGGTCATCCCTGATGAAGTGGATGAGGAGCAGCCTCGGCTCGATCACGCGGGAGTACTCGGTCCCGTTGACGCTGACTGCGATCTGCACTTCAGCTCCCGCCCCGCCGCGGCCGCGGCGAGCCTGGCGAGCGCTGGCCCGGGGAGCGCTGGACGGGCGGAAGCGGCCCGGCGCCCGTGGCCCTGGCCAGGGCGGCACCCAGGGCCCTGGCGGTGAGCTCGCCGGCCAGGTGCCGCTTGTAGTCGGCAGGGCCGCGCTGGTCCGACACGGGCCGGCAGTGCTCGGCAGCGATCTGGCCGGCCCGGGCGAAGGTCTCCTGCGTAGCCGGCGCCCCGCGCAGGAAGTCCTCGGCGGCCGCGGCGGAAAAGTGCTCGGCGCCGACCGCCGTGAGCCCGATTCCGGCGTCGGCGATGGTGCCGGAATCGCTGCCGTTGTCGAGCCAGATCGCCGCGCCGGCCGCGCCGATCGGCCAGTCTCCGACCCGGCGCCCGACCTTCTGGTACGCGCTGCCGCCGCCGGGCACGATCGCGATCCTGATCTCGGTCAGCAGCTCGCCCGGGGCGACGACGGTCTCATACGGCCCGGTGTGGAACTCCCTGGCGTGCACCGTCCTGGTGCCGGTCAGGTTCTGGATCACCATGGTCGCCTTCAGCGCCGCGAACGCCGCGGACAGGTCTTCGGACGGGTCCGCCTGGCACAGCGATCCCCCGACGGTGCCCCACAGGCGCACGACCGGATCGGCAATCACCCGCTCCGCGTCGTGCAGGATGGCGAAACGCTGACCAGCGACGGCGGAGTCGAGCAGCTGGGCGTGCCTGGTCATGGCGCCGATCCGGAGCTCGCCGTCGGTGACCTCGATGTACGACAAGCCGGTCAGGCCGTTGATATCGATCAGCGTCTCGGGCTGGGCCAGCCTGAGCTTCATCATCGGGATCAGGCTGTGTCCCCCGGCCAGGACCCGGGCTTCCGGGCCGAACCTCGCGAGCAGCGTCAGCGCATGATCCACGCTGGTCGCCTTCTCGTACTCGACATATGCCGGAACCTGCATGCGGCCTCCCCGTAGGCAATGCCCCGCAGGCAATGCCGTATAGGCAATGCCGTATAGGCAATGCCACGCGTGTGCAGTGTAACTAGGCCGCGGTGACGGGCCCGCTGACGTGCGGCCTCGGCAGCCATCCGGCGCGAGCCGCCCGGCATGGTGCGTGATAATCGGGAGGAGGATGACACTCACTCAGCTCAACGCGTTCGTCCTGGTCGCGAGACTGGGCTCGGTAACGGCCGCGGCCAACGCGCTTGGCGTCAGCGAGCCGGCCGTGTCGCAGGCGCTGTCGGCGCTCCGGGTTCACCTTGGTGACCAGTTGATCAGCCGCGGGCCATCTGGCATGACCCTGACGGCGGGCGGCTCGCGGCTGCTCGCGACCGCGTCGCAGATCGTCGTGCTCGGAGCCGAGGCGCACGCCGCGGTCAGGGCCGCCCAGGGTGCCCCTGAGCAGCTCAGGGTGGTGGCGACGTCCACCGTCGCTGAGTTCGTGACCACGCCACTGATCGAGGCTTTCACCAAGCGGTTCGCCGGCAGCGTGGAGGTGTCATCGGGGGTCGCGGTGACCAGGGAGATGCCGGTGCTGGTCGCCAACCGGCTGGCCGACGTGGCGATCGGCCCGAACGTCGCCGCCGACCCCGCGCTGCCCATCGTGAGCGAGCCGATCTTCAAGTACCGGCTCATCGTCGTCGCGGCGGGGAACACCCGGCCGCGCGGTAATCCGAGGCAGTGGCGCTGGCTGGTCGACCCGTCGGCCACGGATCCCGACAGTGACGTCGGCCAGTTCCTGGCCACGCTGCGGATACCGGACGACAGGATTGGCGTCTGCCCCAGCCAGACCGCGGCCTGGGCGGCGGCCGCCGACGGCGGCGGGGTGTCCCTCGCGGTGGAGCACCTGGTCGCGCAGCAGGTCCGTCGCGGCGAGCTGTCCCGGGTTGACGTGCCGGGTCCGCCGGCCGAAGGGTGCTGGCACGTGACCATGCTCGACCGACAGCAGCGCAGCACGGTGGCCAGTTCCCTGCGCCGGTTCCTCAGCACGCCCGAGGCGATGCAGCTCATGCGGGCGCCCGCCGCCGGAGTGCCGCCGTCCCGGTTCCGCCCGCCGGTGTACGTGACCATCTGGAGCTTAACCCGGCGGTCCAGCTAGCTGGACCGGTCCAGCCAGCTCCGCGCGGGCTCCGGCCCCACTTAAGCAAGAACTTATTAGCAAGTTGCGGGGCATTCCTGCCAGGTGGATTATGTGCTGTGCTGCCGCAGTTAGCGCAGCACAGATGACGGGTGCCTGCGGCCCGTCCAGAGCTGGGAGCGCGCCATGCGGATTGAGTCCGACGGGCATAGCAGCGGTAATCCCCGCCTGTATGAGCTGATTGAGCACGCGCCGAAGACCGGCAAGAGCCCGACTGTCTGGGCGTGGCCGGAGCTGATCGACTACCTGAAGGTCGCGGGCCAGCCGGTGCCGGGACCTTGGCCACCGCACCAGGAGCCGCGGCCCAACCCGGAAGAGGACACGATGCCCGTCGCCGTGGCCGACACCGCCGATACCGACGTCGCCAAGCCCGCACCCGGGCCAGCCGGGCCAGCCGGGTCAGCCGGGTCAGCTGAGGACGCCACCGGAGCTTGACAGGAAGCGCCCGACCGCAGGGGGCGCCGGGTGAGGCGGGCCCGGCAGTACGGCCAGGCAACGGCTCAGACAGGCTCAGAGACAGGCCACTGCTCAGACACACACAGGCCAGTGCACAGACAGAAGTGTCCAGTCATGGAACTCCACCCGACCCGCGGGTTCACGTCCAGACAGGATTCTGGAGGATCGTATGTATCCGTCTCGGTTCCGCTACGAGGCACCGCGCTCGATCGCCGAGGCGATCGCCCTGCTGCGCGAGGGCGGGGACGATGCGAAGGTCCTGGCCGGCGGCCAGAGCCTGGTGCCGCTGATGAAGCTGCGCTTCGCCTCACCCGAGCTGATCGTCGACATCAACAACCTGCCCGGCCTGGACTACCACCGGGAAGATCCCGACGGCACGATCCGGATCGGCGCCTTGTGCCGACATGCTGACCTGGAACGCTCCGCGCTGCTCAAGGCCAGGCAGCCGGTCATGGCGGCGGCCGCGCCGCTGATCGCCGATCCCATCGTCAGGAACCGAGGAACGCTCGTCGGATCGCTCTGCCACGCCGACCCTCAGGGCGACTGGGCATCGGTGGTGACCGCGCTCGGCGGCTTCGTGGTCGCCCGCGGACCCGGCGGCAGGCGCACGATCCCGATCGCCGACTTCGTGACCGGCCCGTTCCAGAACGCGCTGGCGCCGGACGAGATCGCGGTGGAGGCCATCATCCCGGCCCCGAAGGGTGCCCTGGCGGGCGGCTACCTCAAGCTCGAGCGCAGGGTCGGTGACTTCGCGACCGTCGGTGTGGCGGTGGCCACGGAGTCCTCCGGCGGCAAGGTGACCAGGGCCGGAATCGCCCTGACCGGTGTCGGCGGCTCGACGATCAATGCCACGGCGGCCGCCGAGGCACTGGTGGGACAGCCGCTGTCAGCCGAGAGCATCCGGCAGGCCGCGGATCTGGCCGCCGAGGCGGCTCGGCCGCGAACTGATCATCGCGGCAGCGCGGAGTACAAGCGGCACATGGTCAGGACGTTCGTCGTGCGGATACTCAGCCGCGGCGACGGCGGCGAGGCGGCCGCGGGCAACGGCGGCGAGGCAGGCGCGGGCAACGGCAGCGAGGCAGGCGCTGGCGGCGGCACGCAGAATTCGGCTGGAAATGGCACCGCCGACGGTGGCGCGGAAAGGGCAGCCTGACATGACGATCGTCTATGAAGACCGTGGCGACGAGGACACCAGCGACGTTCCGGTCAACCGGATCAGGTTCACGATCAACGGCAAGAAGATGGTGGCCGAGGTCGAGCCGAGGCTGCTGCTCGCCCACCTGATCAGGCGCGGGGTCGGGCTAACCGGTACGCACATAGGCTGCGACACGACCAACTGCGGCGCGTGCACCGTCCTGGTCGACGGGCGGCCGGTGAAGTCCTGCACCATGCTGGCCGTCCAGGTCGACGGCCGCGCGGTCGAGACGGTCGAGGGGCTGTCCGGCGCCAGCGAGCTTCATCCGCTGCAGGAGGGCTTCAAGGCCGAGCATGGTCTCCAGTGCGGGTTCTGCACCCCGGGGATGATGATGGCCGCCAAGGCGCTGCTAGCGGAGAACCCCGATCCGACCGAAGACGAAGTGCGCTGGGGGCTGTCGGGCAACCTGTGCCGCTGCACCGGCTATCAGAACATCGTCAAGTCGGTCCTGTGGGCCGCGGACAAGCTCAGGGCTGAGAGCAGCTGACCACGGGACCAGCTAACCACGGGGCCAGCTAACCACGAGGCCAGCTAACCACAAGGTCGGCTGGCCAAGGGAAAGACGGGAGACGGCACGGTGTCGCAGGCACTAGACGAGATCAAGATCGGCGGACTGGGCGCGAGCCGCAAGCGCGTCGAGGATGACCGTTTCATCCGCGGCAGGGGCAACTACACCGACGACATCACCCTGCCCGGCATGCTGCACATGGAGATCCTGCGCAGCCCGCTGGCGCACGCGCGGATCAAGTCGGTCGACGCCAGCAAGGCCTGGGATATCCCGGGAGTCCGCCTCGTGCTCACCGGCGAGATGATGGCCACCCGCAACCTCGCCTGGATGCCGACCCTGTCCTACGACACCCAGGCGGTGCTCGCGACGGACAAGGTGCGCTTCCAGGGCCAGGAAGTCGCGTGCGTGATCGCGGACGACCCGTATATCGCGAAGGACGCCTGCGAGGCCATCGACGTCGAGTACGAGCCGCTGCCCGTGATCGTCAACCCGGTCCAGGCGCAGGCCGACGGTGCGCCGGTGATCCGCGACGACAAGGAAAACCAGCCCGATAACGTCATCTACGACTGGGAGGTCGGTGACAAGGCCGGTACCGACCGGGCGTTCGAGCAGGCCGACGTCATCTCGAAGCTGAAGCTGCACTACCCGCGCTCGCACCCGTCACCGATCGAGTGCTGCGGATCGATCGCCGACTTCAACCGTGCCACCAGCAAGCTGACGGTCTACATGACGACGCAGGCGCCGCACATCATCAGGGCCGCGGTCGCGCTGGTCGCCGAGCTTCCCGAGCACATGATCAGGATCGTCTCGCCCGACATCGGCGGCGGATTCGGCAACAAGGTTCCGGTCTACCCCGGCTACGTCTGCTCGATCCTGGCGTCGATCCTGCTCGAGCGCCCGGTGAAGTGGATCGAGGACAAGTCGGGCAACCTGATCTCCACCGGGTTTGCGCGGGACATGTACCTGGACAGCGAGATGGCGCTGCGCAAGGACGGCAAGATCCTCGGCGTCCGGATCCACGCCGACGCCGACCACGGCGCGTTCTTCTCCGATGCCCAGCCGAGCAAGTTCAAGATCGGCCTGCTGCACTCGGCGTTCGCCGCCTACGACATCCCGGCCGGGCACCTGACGGCTCGCGGCACTTACAGCAACAAAGCTCCCGGGGGAGTCGCCTACCGCTGCTCGTTCCGCGTCACGGAGGCGATGTTCTTCCAGGAGCGCATGATGCAGGCGGCCGCCGTCGATCTCGGGATAGATCAGGCGGAATTCCGGCGGATGAACTTCGTGCAGGACGAGCAGTTCCCCTACCGCACCGCGTTCGGCTTCCTGACCGACTCCGGGCAGTACGCCAAGTGCCTCGACGTCGGCCTTAAAGCCGTCGGCTACGAGGAATTCAGGCAGCAGCAGGCGGAGGCCAGGAAGCGGGGCAGGCTGCTCGGCCTGGGCATCTCCACGATGACCGAGCCGCTCGGAGCAGGAAACAGCCGCGAGTACGACATCCTCGGCATCAAGATGTTCGACTCGGCCGAGCTCAAGGTGCACATGACAGGCAAGGCGATCCTGCGGACCGGCGCCAAGTCCCAGGGTCAGGGCCACGAGACCACCTGGGCACAGATCGTCGCCCACGAGCTCGGCTTGCCGGCCGAGGACGTGGTGGTCGAGGAGGGCGACACCGACACTGCCCCGTTCGGCATGGGCACGTACGCTTCCCGCAGCACGCCGGTGGCCGGCGCCGCGGTGGCCATGGTGTCGCGCAAGATCCGCGCCAAGGCTCGCAAGCTGGCCGCGCACCTGCTCGAGGTGTCCGAGGAGGACATCGAATGGGAGCTGGGCCGGTTCTATGTCCGGAGCGCGCCCGATCGCGGCGTGACCATCCAGGAATGCGCGATGGCGGCCTACAGCAACATGCCGGACGGCATGGAGCCCGGCCTGGAGAACACCGCCTATTACGACCCGCCCAACCTCACCTGGCCGTTCGCGGTGTACATCGTGACCGTCGAGGTCGATCCGGAGACCGGGGTCTGGGACGTCCTGAACATGGTCGCGGTGGACGACTGCGGCGTCCGGATCAACCCGATGATCGTCGAGGGACAGATCATGGGCGGACTGACCGAGGCCTACGCGATGTCCAGCACGCAGTTCATCACGTTCGATTCCGAGGGCAACTGCGTCGGCTCGAACTACATGGACTACATGCTGCCGAGCGCCTGGGAGACACCCGGCTTCGAGCTGCACAGCGAGGTGGTCACCCCGAGCCCGCATCACCCGATCGGGGCCAAGGGAGTCGGCGAGTGCGCGGCCGTAGGCGGCCCGGCGGCGTTCGTCAACGCGGTCATGGACGCCATCTCCGACACCGGCGTCCGCAACATCGACATGCCGCTGCTGCCCGACCGGGTCTGGGAAGCGATCAAGTATCACCGCGATGTCTCCGGTGCGCCGCCGGTGCGGGCCGACGACTGATTGCCAGGGAGGCTGTCATGGATGGCTGGCAGGTGATGGAGCAGGCCGCGGCGCTTGCTCAGCGCGGCGAGGCGGTCGCGCTCGCGACCGTGGTCTGGCGGGAGGGCCCGTCGTCGGGTCAGCTCGGCTCCCGCGCGATCATCACCGCCTCAGGCGAGGTGCACGGCTGGATTGGCGGTGCCTGCGCCGAGCCGTCGGTGATCAGGCAGGCGCGCGAGGTCATCGCCGAGGGAGTGCCGCGGCTGCTGCTGCTCGGGTCCACCGGCAAGTTCGGCGACGCCATCCCTGACGGGATGACCGTGGTGCCGATCTCGTGCCAGAGCGAAGGCGCGCTCGAGGTCTATATCGAGCCGGTGGTACCGGCGCCGCACCTGGTCGTCGTCGGCCGGTCACCGATGGCGCATGCGCTCGCCGACCTCGGGCGCGCGCTCGGCTGGCGAGCCGACCGGCTCGACTGGACCGAGTTCACCGCGGCTGACGCCAGCCCGCGGTCCATGGTCGTGGTCGCCACCCAGGGCCATGGCGACGAGGAGGCGATCGAGCAGGCGGTCGCCGCCCGGCCCGCCTACCTCGGTCTGGTCGGGTCGCGCAAGCGCGGCGCGGCCGTGCTCGGCTACCTCGCCGAGCGCGGCATCGAGCAGGAACAGCTTGATCGCGTCAGGGTCCCGGCCGGCCTTGATCTCGGCAAGACATCGCACACCGAGATCGCGGCCGCGATCCTGGCCGAGCTCGTCCAGCTGCGAGCCAAGTCACAGACGGCGAGCGTGGCCGCGGAGCCGGCCGAGGCTGCCGACCCGGTGTGCGGTATGGCAGTGACAGCGGGCCCGGCCGGGCGGCCGGCCGACTACGAGGGCCGCACCTATTACTTCTGCTGCGCCGGCTGCCGGAGTGAGTTCGAGTCCAACCCAGCTTCTTACGCCAGGAAAGAGACGCGATGCTGATCAGCAACGATTTCGAGGTCGCGGAACCAGTCGACAAGGTCTGGCAGTTCTTCGGCGACATCCCGCGGGTGGCGGCTTGCCTGCCCGGTGCGGAGCTGACCGAGAACCTGGGCGAGGACAAGTACGGCGGCCGGGTCGCGGTCCGGATGGGCCCGGTCAAGCTCCAGTTCGCCGGTACCGCCGATATCACCGAGCGGGACGAGGCCGCCAAGCGCATCGTGGTGCACGCCACCGGCGCCGAGGAACGCGGCCGGGGCCAGGCCAGCATGGTCGTGTCCGCGACGCTGGCAGCGGCCGGGCGCGGGACCAAGGTCGCCGTCACCCAGGATCTCCAGCTGGCCGGCGCGGCCGCGCAGTACGGCCGGGGCATGATCTCCGACGTCACCGCGGTGCTGATGGCCGACTTCTCGGCCAACCTGGCGACCCAGATCGCCAGGGCCGAGCGCGGTGAGGCGGCGCAGGCGGCGGCCGCGCCAGCGGGTGGCTTCGCCATCGGGCTGCGGGCTGCCCTGATGGCACTACGGCGGGTCTTCCGCCGGTTCTTCGTCCCATATCATGCCGCGAGCTGAGGAGAACAGGCCATGGTCTTGTGGTGGATAGGCAATGCGATTCTGCTGCTCGTGATCCTTCCGGTCGTGATCGCCCTGCTCAACCGGGTGCTCGCGGCGCTGGAGCGGATCAGGGCGGCAAGCGACAACATCCTGGCCGGCGGCGGTGCCCTCGTCGGCGAGCTTGAGTGCGTCCCGGAGGGCCTGGCCACGACCGACGCCACGGTAGGCGCCATCTCGGTCGGCGCCGTCAGGTACGCGGGCTCCGTCGCCAAGCTGCTGGGTTAACTAACCACGGGCTAACCGGGCTAACCGGAAAGGAGCACAAGTCATGCCTGCTGCTGCATGGGTCACCCTGATCATCGCCGCGCTGATTATCGCCATCACCGCGGTTGGCCTGCTGCGCGTGATCTTCCACCTGCGAGCCATCCTGACGACGCTGCGCCAGGTTACGGGCGGAGTCGGTGCTG
>JADGPC010000420.1 GCA_017882645.1 Streptosporangiales bacterium
AGGTCGGCGTCAGCAACTACTCGCTCAAGCGCTGGATCGCGGCGGAGAACGCGCTCGGCAGCCGGGTGCTGAGCAACCAGGTCCGCTACAGCCTGGCCGACCGGCGGCCCGAGCGCGACCTCGTGCCCTACGCGGAAGCGCACGGCCGGGTCATCATCGCCTACAGCCCGCTGGCGCAGGGGCTGCTGTCTGGCCGCTATGACCAGGACAACCGGCCAGCCAACCGGGTCAGGGCCAACAGCGCGCTGTTCCTGCCCGAGAACCTGATCCGGGCGGCCGGCCTGATCGCAGCCCTGCGCGAGGTCGCCGAGGCGCACTCGGCCACGCCGTCGCAGGTCGCGCTGGCCTGGCTGATCCGCAGCCCGGTCGTGGTGGCGATCCCCGGCGCGTCGACCGTCGCGCAGCTGGAGAGCAACGTGGCGGCCGCGGAGATCGACCTGACCGACGAGGAGTACCGGAGGCTGAGCGACGAGTCGAGCCGCTTCACGCCGGTCACCTTCCCGGCCGCGCTGCCGAAGCTGGTCAGGAACCGGCTCGGCCGCTAGCTGCCGCCGACGGCGCGGTCCTGCCGTACTGGGTGGCCGACTCGAACGCGTGGGCCACCGACAGCAGCGGCCAGTCCTGCCTGCGGGCGCCGACCAGCTGGAGCCCGACGGGCAGGCCCTGCGGCGTGAACCCGGCCGGGACCGAGATGGCCGGCAGCCCGGTCGCGGAGATCAGGTAGGCCGAGGCCATCCAGTCCAGGTAGGTGTGCTGCGGCACGCCGTCGATCTCGTGCACCCAGTCCAGGCCGACATCGAACGCCGGGACCTGCGTCGCCGGGCACGCCAGCACGTCCGCGGTCTCGAAAAAGGCGCTGACCCGCCCGGCCAGCCCGGCCAGCAGCGTGGTCGCCCGGCTCAGGTCGGCAGCGGTCAGCTCGAGCCCGCGCCTGACGTTCCAGGCGACGTTCGGGCCCAGGCCGTCGGGGTGCTCGGCCAGCAGCGGGCCGAACGCCGTCGCGTACCGCAGCGCCCGCCACGTCCTGAAGCCCTCGTCCGCGCCAGTCAGGTCGGGCGTCGCGTCGATGATCTCGCAGCCCAGGTCGGCGAGTACCTGCCTGGCCGGGGCGAGCACGGCCCGGACGGCCGGGTCGACGGGCAGGCCGAGGTCGGCGCTCCACGCCACCCTGACCCCGTGCAGGTCCCGCGCGAGCAGCCCGGTGACCTGGGCCGGGTCCGATAGGGTCGGCGGGGCCGCGTCCAGGGCCAGCGGCACCCGCGGATCGGGTCCTGAGATGACCGCGAGCAGCAGCGCCACGTCGGCGACCGTGCGCCCCATCGGCCCGTCGACACTCATCCAGTCGGCGACGTCGGAGACCGGCCAGGACGGGACCCGGCCGGGCGAGGGGCGCAGCCCGACCACGTTGCAGAAGCTGGCCGGATTACGCAGCGACCCGCCCAGGTCGCTGCCGTCCGCGAGGGCAACCATCCGGGCGGCCAGCGCCGCCGCGGCGCCGCCGCTACTGCCGCCCGCGCTGCGGCCAGGGTCGTACGGGTTCCGCGTGGCGCCGAAGACCCGGTTGACCGTGTGCGACCCGGCCCCGAACTCGGGGGTGTTGGTCTTGCCCAGGCTGATCGCCCCGGCGCCCGAGATCCGGCTGACGATGAGCTCGTCGGCGTCCGGCACATGATCGGCGAACAGCGGCGATCCGTAAGTGGTGCGCACGCCGGCGGTGTCGACGAGGTCCTTGTGCGCGACCGGGAGCCCGTGCAGCAGGCCGGGCGGCTCGCCGCGGGCGAGGGCGTCGTCGGCGGCCCCGGCCTTCGCCAGGGCCTGGTCGAACGTCCTGGTCACGACCGCGTTGACGACCGGGTCGGCTTCCTCGATTCGGTTGATATGGGCCGCGATCACGTCCCGGGCCGACACCTGGCGGCGGCGGATCAGGGCGGCCAGCGTCACGGCGTCGTTGTCGTACAGGGCCTGCTCAGCCATGCGGGGGTTACTCCTCGGACAGACCGCTAGTTCAGCCGGCGCTCAGCCGCCCAGCGGGTCAGCTGATGCCGGGTCGAGAGCTGTAGCTTACGCAGCACCGACGAGACGTGGCTCTCGACCGTCTTGGCCGAGATGAACAGCTCCCGGCCGATCTCCTTGTAGGTGTAACCGCGGGCGATCAGCCGCAGCACATCGCGCTCGCGCGGGGTCAGCTGGTCCAGCTCGGGATCGAACGAGGGCTGCACCAGCTGGCCTGGCTGCGCCGAGGCGAAGGCGTCAAGCACGAACCCGGCCAGCCGGGGCGAGAAGACCGCGTCGCCGGCCGCGACCCTGAAGATGGCATCGACGAGCTCGGCTCCGGAGATCGTCTTGGTCACATAGCCCCTGGCGCCGGACCTGATCACCGCGATCACGTCCTCGGGTGCGTCGGAAGCGCTCAGCGCGAGGAAGCGCACCTGCGGGTGGGATTTCGTTATCTCGGAGACGACATCATGCCCGCCGCCTCCGGGCAGGTGGACGTCGAGCAGTACCACGTCGGGCTCGCATCGCGCGATCCCGGTGATCGCTGGCTGCACGTCATCGGCCTCGCCGACGACCTCGACCTGATCGCCGAGCTCGGACCTGACGCCGGACCGGAACAGACCGTGGTCATCGACGATGAACACGCTCGGCCTGCGCTCGCTCACGGCGCCGTGCTCGGCTCGCGCTGGCCGGCGGTGCGCGGCATCGTCAGGGCGACCTCGGTTCCCTGGCCCGGAGTGCTGCGAACCGTCGCCGAGCCGCCGCGGCGCGCCATCCTGGCGTGCACCGACTCGGCGAGGCCCTTGCGGTCCCGCGGCACGGCGTCCGGGTCGAAGCCCCGGCCGCGGTCCCTGACGAAGACCGACACCGCGTCCGGCTCGACCTCGGCGAACAGCGCCACGGAGCTGGCACCTGACCACTTGGCCGCGTTCACCGTCGCCTCCCGCGCGGCGGCCAGCAGCGCGCTCAGGTCCGGGTCGAGGTCACAGTCCCCGACGCTGATGGCCTCCACCACGATGCCATGCTGAGCCTCGACCTCCTGCTGGATCAGCCGCACCCCGCCCGAGAGCGTGGTGGCCAGGCCGTCGAGCGAGCCAGGCGCCCGGCCGTCGAACAGCCACGACCGCAGTTCGCGCTCTGATGCCCGGGCCAGGCTGATGACCTGCTGCGGATCGTCCGCACGGCGCTGGATCAGGGCCAGCGTCTGCAGGACCGAGTCATGCACCCGCGAGGCCATCTCGGCCCGTTCCTCGGCCCGGACCCTGGCCTGGCGCTCGGCCATCAGGTCGCGCGCGATCCGCAGCCACCACGGCCCGAGCAGGACGACGATCGCGGCGAACATCAGCGCCACGCCGGTGATCGGCCACAGATCCAGCCGGTTGAGGTGCTGGTAGAGCAGGATGACCAGGCCGGCGAGGAGCAGCATGGCGGCGATCGTGATCCGCAGGCCGCGCCGTGGCGGCTGGCCGGCGGCCGTGTCTCCGAGCAGCGGCTCGGACAGGCGGCGCAGTACCGCCTGCTCGTCCGGCGACGCGTTCCGCCAGATCAGGACCAGGCCGGCCACCGCGACCACGGGCGGCCAGGACAGCGAGCCGATCCAGCCGATATGCAGCAGCGCGCCGATCAGCAGGACCAGGGCCAGGAGCGAGGCCGCCGCGGCGGCCAGCCCGATGCCGCGCTTGTCGCCCTGCGCCCGGCTGGCGATGGTGCTGCTCTCGCCGTCGGCGGGCAGGAACAGCCAGGCCAGCACGTAGACCGCCGCGCCGAAGCCGCTGATCAGCGAGGTGATGACGAATGCGGTCCGGATGGCGTTGACGCCCATTCCCGTCCGCACCGAGAGGCCAGCCGCGACGCCGCCGGCCATGCGGCCCTCCCGCTGCCGCCGCAGCGGGCCGCCATCGCGCGGCCAGAGCCCGGCCCGGCGCGGCTGCGGGCTGGTCTGCTGGCTGCTCTCCTGGCTGCTTTCGGCAAGGTCGGGTCGATCGTCCACCTCTCTATCATCGCGCCAGTTCAGCTGTGCTGCCATCGGGAAGCCCCCGGATCCCGCCAGCCGCCGGTCAGGGTCGAATCAGGGTTCTTCCCGATGGCCAGGCCAGCCGGCCCGCAGCAGTCTGGAGGCATGAACACCACAGCTTCACATCCAGACTCCAACATCGACGCCGAGCCGAGCGCAGCGAGTTCGGGCGGCGGAACCGGCCCCGACATGCTCGCGGGGCTGAGGGAACTGCGCCGGCCGGCCAGCGGCCGGATGCTCGCCGGGGTCGCCGCCGGCATCGCCCGCTACCTGGACGTCGACGTGAACATCGTGCGGATCGTGTTCGTCGTGCTCGCCTGCGTCGGCGGCGCCGCCCTGCCGCTCTACGTGGCTGGCTGGCTGCTGATCCCCGAGGAAGGCGCCGAGCAGTCCATCGTCAGCGAGCTGATCAGCTCGCTCGAGAACCGCTCGCGCTGAGGAGGACGCCCCGATGTCAGCACAATCCGGCCCGCCGTGGCCAGGCAGCCCGTCGTCGTGGACGGTCGGGAATCGCCGCCGCTCCGGGCACCCTAACCCGGACCTGCGGGTCTCCGACGCGGAGCGAGCCGATGTCGCCGACCGGCTGTCCAGGCACTACGGCGACGGGCGGCTCGACCAGGCCGAGTTCAACGAGCGGATGGAACGCGCGATGAACGCTAAGACACAGGGCGACTTCACCGGGCTCTTCACCGACCTGCCTGATCTGTCCGAGCCCGACGCCACCGCCCCCGTCAGCTACCAGCCTCCAAGGAGTCACAATCCCATGTACCGGATCGTCATGCTCATCCTCATCATCGTGGCGGCGGTTGTCGTCAGCCACCTCATCTTCAACTCGTTCTTCCCGTGGCTGCTGATCGCGCTGGTCGCCTTCCTGTGGCTGCGGCACCACGAGCGGAGCCACCACCGCGCCTAGAGGAAGCTCGCGACTGGCCAGGCACGGCCGCCACGGTCGTGCCTGGCCAGTCGCGTGAGAGCGTTCACCTGGCATTCGACGGCCGTTCACCAGCGGTAGGGTCGTGGCGATGACATCCGCCGGACTCCTCGCAGGCTCGCGGGCCGGCCAGCCGGTTCCGCGCACATCGGGCGCGCACGGCGCCGACAAGACGCTCTTCCTCGACGTCAACCACTTCGCCAGGATCACCGGGTGGCTGCACAGCCCGATGTTCGACTACGCCACTTACGGCATCGCCCTGTTCGCGCTGCTGCTGGTGATCGGCTACTGGCAGGCACGGCGTCGGGGCCCGGCCGCGGTGGCGGCCGCCTTCTGGGCGGCCGCGGGCACGGCTATCGCCGAGGCGGTGGCGCAGCCGGTGAACCACGCCGCGGCCGAGGCCCGCCCCTGGCAGGGCCTGCCGAACGCGCTGATCCTGGCCGGGCACTCGGCGGACTTCTCCTTTCCCTCTGATCACGCTGTGATGGCCGGGGCGGTCACTGCCGGACTGCTCATTTACAGCCGCCGGCTGGGACTCGCCTGCGCCGTGGCGGCCCTGCTGCTCTGCTTCGCCCGGGTCTACATCGGCGCGCACTACCCGCAGGATGTCGCGGCCGGGCTGCTGCTCGGCGCGGCGGTCGTGGTGATCGGCTACCTGGTCGTGCGGCTGGCGCTCCGCTGGCTGGCCGAGTGGCTGTCGCGCACCCCGCTGCGCGCGCTCGTCATGCCGGCGGCGGGCTGGAGTGGCGGGCGCGAGTCCGGCTTGCGGCCTGCCGCTTCCGCGATCTGAAAGGTGAGCGGCATGCGCGTCGTGGTAGTCGGGGCCGGCTTCGCCGGGCTGATGGCGGCGGACCTGCTCGCCCGGTCCGGCCAGGAGGTCGTGGTCCTGGAGGCCAGGGACCGGGTCGGCGGCCGGGTGTGGTCGCAGGAGCTCATCCCGGGCGACCCGCGCACCGTCATCGAGCGCGGCGCCGAGTTCGTGCTCGACGGCTACGACGTCATGCGGACCGTGCTGGCCGAACTCGGGCTCGAACTCGCCGACACGACGATGTCGTACTACGAGCGCGAGCCGCGGGGCGGCGATCCGGCCACCGCGCAGGAGCTGACCAACTGCGCGGAGCTGGTCGCCGCCGCCGCGGCCGGGGCCCCGCCTGGCACGTCGCTTGCCGACGCGGCATCAGCCTGGGCGGGGTCCCCGGCGGTGCTGGCCGCGTTCCTGTCCAGGGTGACCGTGACGCACGGCGCGGATGCCGAGATCCTCGCCGCCGCGTCCGTCGCCGGCATCGCGTCGGACTTCACCCGCCGGCCCTCCTGGCGGGTCGCGGGCGGCAACCAGCGGCTCGCCGACGGACTCGCCGGCCGGCTCGGCCCGGCGGTCAGGCTGAACTGTCCGGCGCGGTCGGTCGAGCACGGCCAGGACGGCGTCCGCGTGGTCACCGGCGACGGCGTGGTGACCGGCGACGCGGTCATCGTGGCGGTCCCGATGGCCGTGCTGCGCCGGCTGCCCTTCTCGCCGCCGCTTCCCGCTGACCGCCTGGCCGCCTGGCGGCGGGCGGGCCTCGGCCACAATGCCAAGCTGCACGTGCCGCTGTCGGCGCCCGTACCGGCGTCAGCGGTGCAGAGCGTGCCGGACCGGTTCTGGACCTGGACGGCGACCGACGGGTCCGGCCTGGTTCAGCCCGTCCTGCATGTCTTCGGCGGTACCCAGGAGGGCCTGGCGGCGCTCGACGTCGCGCACGGGCCGGCGACCTGGGCCCGCCGGGCGGCGGCGCTGCGGTCAGATCTGGCCCTGGATACCAGCCAGGCGCTGCTGACCACCTGGAACGACGACCCGTGGGCGGGCGAGTCGTACACCGCGCTCACGGCCAATGTCGCGCCCGGCGACGACGAGGTCATCGCCGCCCCGGCCGGTCGGGTGCATTTCGCCGGCGAGCACACCGCCGGAGACTGGGCCGGCCTGATGGAAGGCGCGCTGCGCTCCGGCGCCCGCGCGGCCGGCGAGGTACTCGCTCGCTGAGCGCCGCGCGGCTCGCTTACTGGCGGGCGTACCTGTCGAGCGCGCCGAGCAGGAGCCGGCGCTTGGTGTCGCTGCCCCAGTGCCCGGAGTCGGCCGGGGCGTGCAGCTCGGCGTCGGGCCAGGCGCGGGCCAGTTCCCAGGCCGTATCGAGGGGGCAGCTCAGGTCGAGACGGCCGTGAATCAGGACGCCGGGGATCCCGGCCAGTCGGCCGGCGTCGCGGATCAGGGCGCCCTCTTCGAGCCAGGCGCCGTGCGAGTAGTAGTGCGCGCACAGGCGGGCGAAGGCCAGCGTGTCCGCATCCGGGCCGTTACCGGCCGGGTCCTGCCGCCCGCCGGCCTCGAGTGACAGGACGGCGTCTTCCCAGGCGCGCCAGTCAGCCGCGGCCCGGTTCCTGATCAGCGGATCGGGGTCTTCCAGCAGGCGAGCGTAAGCGGCGAGGAGGTCGGCGTCGCCGGGCTCGGTCCGAGCGCCCGCCCTGAACCGCTCCCATTCGCCAGGAAAGAAGCGGGCCGCGCCCCGGTACAGCCAGTCGATTTCCGACCGGCGGCTGGTGGTCACGGCCGAGATGACGATCTCCGTGACGCGATGCGGGTAGCGCTCGGCATAGGCCAGGGCCAGCGTTGATCCCCACGAGCCGCCGCTCAGCAGCCAGCGGTCGATGCCGAGGTGCTCGCGCAACTGCTCCATGTCGCCGAGCAGGTGCCCGGTGGTGTTGCGGCTCAGGTCGGTGGCGGGGTCGCTGGCGTGCGGGACGCTGCGCCCGCACCCTCGCTGGTCGAACAGCACGGCCCGGTACCGGTCCGGGTCGAAGCCGCGGCGCATGTTCGGCGAACATCCCTGCCCGGGACCGCCGTGCACCATCAGGGCCGGCTTGCCGTCCGGGTTCCCGCACGTCTCCCAGTACACGAGGTTGCCGTCGCCGGTATCCAGCATCCCCTGGTCGTACGGCTCGATCGGCGGGTAGAGCTCGACCATTCTCGCTCCGTTCCTCGGGCCGGCCGCCGCCGGATGCGGGTCAGGGCCTGATGGCCCGCGCCGCGAAGAATATCGGCACCTGTTGATAGACCGGCTGCTGGGACGCGAGGCGGCCCTCGGCGGCTGGCTCGGCCACGACGTCGAGGACGAACCCGGCCGCGATGAGAGCGTTCAGGTAACCGCCGAGGGTGCGGTGGTAGTTGCCGGCCCGGCGGACTCCGGCGGGGTTGGCCGACCGCCAGAACCGCTCGGTCAGGTAGTCGGCGATGAGCCTGGCTGGCCTGCCGTCCTCGTCCGTGACGGTCCTGGCCTCGGGCGCGAGGAAGCACGGGTGCCCGATCACGAAGACGAACCGGCCGCCGGGCCGGAGCACGCGGGCCACGGCGGCCAGCGTCGCCGTCAGATCCGGGATGTCCATCAGGCCCAGCTGGCAGGTCACCAGGTCGAACGATCGGCCAGCCAGGCCGGGCAGGGCCTGCGCGTCGGCCACCTGGTATCCGATCCCCAGCGGCTCGGCCGCTTCGTGGCCACGGGCGAGCTCGATCATCTCGGGGGCCACGTCGACGCCGGTCACGCTGGCGGCACCGCCGCGAGCGAGTGCGCGGGCGGCGAGGCCCTGTCCGCACGCGAGGTCGAGCACCCGGGCGCCACGAAGATCGGGAACCAGCCTCATGGTGATGCCGACCGCCAGCTCGTGCGGACCGCTGCCGCTGGTCAGCAATTCGTCATACCAGGCAGCGATCTCCGGCCAGCCGACCGCCGTCGTATCGTCGGCCGTGGTGTCGTCCGCCGCCGGCTCGGGACGCCAGTAGACGGACTTGACCCAGATCGTGGCCAGCGTGTCGATCGCGCTCTCGTCGTCGAAGGCGACCTCGGCCCGCTCGCCGCCCTGGCCGAGCCAGATATAGCTGAAATGCTCGAGCATCGCTGACAGCGCCGACGCGGTCAGGACGGGATCGATGCCGGGGCAGTACCCTTCGGCCTGCGCCTGCCTGATCTGCCTGGCGATCCTGGCGATCGCCTCGGCCCGGATGTCGAGCCAGCGGTCAAGGAACTCGCCACCGAGCATGGCCGCCTGGAAGACCCCGATCAGCTCGCCGCGCCGCCTGGAATAGGTGCGCCAGAATCCGGCAACGGCCTCGCGGAGCGCCTCCTGCCTGGTCAGGCCGCTCCGGTAGGGCAGCACCGCCAGCTGGGTCGCCTCCGCGTGGAACTCCTCGGCGAGGACGATCAGC
>JADGPC010000421.1 GCA_017882645.1 Streptosporangiales bacterium
GAGGGTCTACCGCCTGACCACGCCGCTGGCCGTCTGGTGGATCTGGGTCGGACTCGCCGTGCTCACCCTGGGCGACCTGATCATCCAGGGCCACGATTACCTGTCGGTGAAGTTCGCCCTGGCCATGGCGACGGTCACCGGCCTGGTCTTCGCGTGCACGCTGTGGTCCAAGGTGATCGCCGATGCCGACGGCATCACCGTGCGGAATCCGTTCCGCGTCTTCACGATTCCGTGGGCCGCCGTCCGGGGAATCTTTCTAGCCGACTCGGTCGAGATCCAGTGCTCGCGCGGCCCGCAGAAGAAGGACAAGACCGTCTACACCTGGGCGCTGTCGTCCACTCGCCGGACCCGGGCGAGGGCGAAGCTGCACGGCTGGCAGTGGGAGCAGGGCAAGCGGAGCCGGCCCGCGAGCTTCGGCCAGCTGCCCGGAGATGCCAGGGAACTGGTCAAGATGAGCCCGACCGAGGTCATGGCCAGGGAGATGGTCCAGCTGAACGAAAATGCCAGAGCCAGGCTGGGGCACGATGACAGCTCAGGCGAGATCAGCCTGAACGGGTCAGGCCCGGCCAGCGCGGTCGCTACGGCTGACGACGGTCATGGCGCCAGCTCCGGGACGGGCAGTGCCGGGACGGGCAGCGTGGTGACTTCTACGTGGGCCTGGCCCGCGCTGGGCGCGATCCTGGTACCGGGGATCGCGTTCGCGATCTCCATGCTGGTCGGCTAGCCGCGCGGGGCTGGTTGGCCGGGCGGGGCTGGTTGGCCGGGCGGGGCTGGCTAGCTTCCCAGCGACGTGCACGGCCGGGTACGCAGCCAGCCGACGTAGTCATCGGGGGCGCCGGCGGCTTCGGCGGCGTCGGACACGATTCCCAGATAGCGGGCAGACGGCAGGCCGCCCTCGTAGTCGTTCAGCACGTATAGCCAGGCCAGGGCATCGCCGTCCCTGGTGCCAACCCTGACTCGCAGCTTGCTGTAGTAGCCGAGGGTGGCGCCATCCCAGTGATCGAGCGACTGCTCGTCGCCCTCCGACAGCTCGTAGATGACCACAAAGACCCGGGCGCCGGGATCCTCGGCGTCTTCGACGACCGTCGCGAGCGCGCCTTCCCAGCCGATGTCCTCGCCGCCGAAGGTGAGTCGCCAGCCGTCGAGCCAGCCGGTGCCGGCCATGGGCGAATGGGGGCAGCGCTCGGCCATCTGCGCCGGATCCATGTTGCTGCCGTAAGCCGCGTACAACGCCACGGTTCATTAGCGTACGAGGCCGCCGGGGTGCAGGTGGGAAGGTTGGCCCGGCTGGTCCGGCCGGATCGGGCCTGATGACGGGCCGTGGGCGCCGATGCGACAGAATGAAGCACCGTGAGCCAGCCGCATACGCACATAGTGATCATCGGCGGGGGACCGGGCGGATACGAGGCTGCCCTCGTCGCGGCGCAGCTCGGGGCCGACGTGACGGTCGTCGAGGAGAGCGGGCTCGGCGGGTCGTGCGTGCTGACGGACTGCGTTCCGTCCAAGACGCTGATCGCTACCGCCAGCCTGATGGCGGCCATGGAGGGCTCGCCGGATCTGGGCATCCGGTTCGACCATGAGCCGGCGACCGGCGGCCATTCGCACGCGCTGGCCGACGCACCGCGGATCAACTCGCGGATCAGGGATCTCGCCCAGGCTCAGTCGGCGGACGTCGCGACGAGGCTGGCCGCCGAAGGTGTCCAGGTGATCAGCGACCGGGGCCGCCTCGCCGGCCCGGGCGTGGTCGCGGTCGGTGACCAGGAGCTCAGGGCTGATACCGTCCTGATCGCGACCGGCGGGGCGCCCAGGGTCATGCCGGGAGCGGTACCCGACGGCGAGCGGCTGCTGACCTGCCGGCAGCTCTACGACCTCGGCGAGCTGCCCAGCGAGCTGATCGTCGTCGGCTCGGGGGTGACCGGAGCGGAGTTCGCGAGCGCCTACCAGGCCCTGGGATCGCAGGTCACGCTGGTTTCGTCCCGGCAGCACGTGCTGCCCAACGAGGACTCCGACGCGGCGGTCGTGGTCGAGGACGTGTTCCGGCGCCGCGGGATGTCGGTACTCAGCCGGTCGCGGGCCGCGTCGGCTCGCCGGACGGCGGACGGGGTCGAGGTCAGCCTCGAGGACGGCAGGACCGTGCGCGGGTCGCACTGCCTGCTCACGGTTGGCGTCGTGCCGTCGACCGAGGGGATCGGGCTCGCGGAGTCCGGGGTGAAGGTCGATGACCGCGGTTTCATCACCGTCGACCGGGTGTCCAGGACGTCCGCACCGGGCGTATACGCCGCGGGTGACTGCACCGGCGTCTGGATGCTGGCCTCGGTCGCGGCGATGCAGGGCCGGATCGCGATGTGGCACTCGCTCGGGGAGGCCGTCCAGCCGCTTCGGCTCGGGCACGTCGCCGGTACGATCTTCACCGATCCGGAGATTGCCACCGTCGGCGTCAGCCAGCAGGACGTGGATACCGGCGCCGTCGGCGCCCGGGTCGTGAAGCTTCCGCTCGCCACCAACGCACGGGCCAAGATGGACGGGTTCAGCGACGGCTTCGTCAAGCTGTTCACCAGGCGGAACACCGGCATCGTGCTCGGCGGCGTGATCGTCGCGCCGCGGGCCAGCGAGCTGATACTCGGCGTCTCGCTGGCCGTGGAGCAGCAGCTGACGGTCGACGAGATCGCGCACACCTTCGCGGTCTACCCGTCGCTGTCCGGCAGCCTGACGGAGGCCGCCCGCCAGCTCATGCAGCCCGCCGAAACCCTGTGACCCCGGGGCGGGCGCGGTGGCTGGCGTCCGGCCGGCCGGACGATCCCGGTGCCCCGCGCCGGCGCAGGCACCCGTCGGTGCGTCAGCAGGCAGGTCCGCGTCTGACCGGCCAACAACCGGGCTAAGGCCGGGCAATTCTCGCGCTGCCGCAACCGCCACCGCAAGGCGAGGACGGCTTATCACGGCTTTGCGTCGCGCAAACTACGCGTTGCTCTCTAAATCGGGCGCGATTTGTGCTCAAAGTCGTGATAAGACGATCTGGGGTCGGCTGAGGCGCGGAGGCTTGTCCGATTTGCTGGTTATGTTCCGCGCGACAGTGCGCTCTGGCCGGTCGGCTGGCCGGGATCATGGCCTCGGCGGGCGGGCGACTGGGATAGGGCGCCGGGTCAGTGCGCGGGGTGGCCGAGGTCGGGGTCGTTGGGGACATCGAGGTCGTGCTGGCGCAGCCGCGAGGCCCTGATGTCGTCGGCGTACGCGGCCACGCTGAAGACGCTGCCGGCCAGAATCAGGCCGACCATCATTCCCGCGAGCCAGGCGGGGGCGGGCACCAGCGTGAGCAGGACCACCGCAACGATGACGCAGACCGGCACGATGACCGCGAGATGCCTGATCACCGTCCTGATCCGCCACCCGGCGTCGGTCAGTTCGTGCCTGACCCAGTCGCGGTTATCCTCGGGCAGCCGGAACCCGAGCGCGAACAGCAGCCAGCGCCCCGGTCCCGGGTCGCCTTCCAGCCGGGCCACTCGTCAGTCCGCCAGGCGGCAGATGACGTGGCCGGCCGAGACGGTCTGTCCGACCTCGACCCCCAGGTCGGACACGGTGCCGTCCTTGTGCGCGGTAAGCGGCTGCTCCATCTTCATGGCCTCGAGTACCACGACCGTCTCGCCCGCCGCCACCCGCTGGCCGTCCGTGGCGACGATCTTGACGATCGTGCCCTGCATCGGGCTGACCAGCACGCCGCCGCCGGCGGCGGCACGACGGCCACCGGCACCGTGGCCGCGCCCCGGCCTTTGGCCTGGCCGGCCGCCCGCGCCGCGCCCGGCCCCGCCCGAGCCGGCGATGCCCGAGCCAGCGTCACTCAGGCCGAAGCCAGCCGGCACGACGACCTCCAGGCGCTTGCCGCCGACCTCGACCACGATCCGCTCGCGCCCGGCCGCCGGATCGTCACCCGCGCCCGCCATGCCTGAACCGCCCGCCAGGGCTGCTGCGTCATCTCCGGCGTACGGCGGCAGCTTGCCGCTGAACTCGGTCTCGATCCACCTGGTATGCACGGCGAACGGCGCGCTGGTGAAGGCAGGATCGTCGAGCAGCGCTCGGTGAAACGGCAGCACGGTCGGCATCCCGCCGATCTCGAACTCGGCCAGGGCCCGCCGGGCACGCGCCAGTGCCTGCAGCCGGTCGGCGCCGGTGATGATCAGCTTGGCGATCAGCGAGTCGAACATCTGCGGCACGGTCATCCCGGCGGCGTAGCCGGCGTCGAGCCGCACGCCTGGCCCGGACGGCGGATTCCAGGCCGTGAGCGTTCCTGGCGCCGGGAGGAAGTTCCGGCCGGGATCCTCCGCGTTGATCCGGAACTCGATCGAGTGCCCGCGCAGCCCGGGGTCGCCGAACGAGAGCGGCTGACCATCCGCGATCTTGAACATCTCCAGGACCAGATCGATCCCGCTGACTTCCTCGGTCACCGGGTGCTCCACCTGCAGCCTGGTGTTGACCTCGAGGAACGACACCGTGCCGTCCTGCCCGACCAGGAACTCGCAGGTTCCCGCGCCGACATAGCCGGCCTCCCGCAGGATCGCCCGTGACGATTCGCGCAGCACGGCCTCCTGCTCGCCGGTCAGGAACGGGGCCGGCGCCTCCTCGACCAGCTTCTGGTGGCGGCGCTGCAGCGAGCAGTCCCGGGTCGAGACGATGACGATGTTCCCGTGGCTGTCGGCCAGGCACTGGGTCTCGACGTGCCGCGGCCGGTCCAGGTAGCGCTCGACGAAACACTCGCCGCGGCCGAAGGCCGCGACCGCCTCGCGTACGGCCGACTCGAACTGCGCCTCGATCTCATCGTGCGTGCGGGCGACCTTGAGCCCGCGCCCGCCGCCGCCGTAGGCGGCCTTGATGGCGATGGGCAGGCCGTGCTCGTCGGCGAACCTGGCCGCCTCAGCAGGGCCGGAAACCGGTCCCTGGGTCCCAGGCGCCAGCGGCGCTCCCACGCTGCGGGCGATGACCCGCGCGGCGGTCTTGTCGCCCAGCGCCTCGATCGCCGCGGGCGGCGGCCCGATCCAGGTCAGTCCGGCGGCGATCACCTCGCGGGCGAAGTGCGCGTTCTCAGCCAGGAAACCGTACCCGGGGTGCACGGCGTCTGCCCCTGATGCCGCCGCCGCCTTGAGGATCTTCGCGATGTCCAGGTAGCTCTCCGCGGCTGACACTCCGCCAAGCGCGTAGGCCTCGTCGGCCACGCGGACATGCAAGGCATCCAGATCGGGCTGGCCGTAAACGGCGACGCTGGCGAGCCCCGCGTCGCGGCAGGCACGCGCGACGCGGACGGCGATCTCGCCCCGGTTGGCGATGAGGACCTTGCGCACGAAAATGGCTCCTTCTCGACTGCCAGGAGTCTAGTGAGCAGGGCGGCGACCGGTGACATGGGGCGTTAGGCCAGCCATCCACAGGCCGTCGGCGCCATGGCACACCCGGAACGGGTTGTCACTAGTGTAGTAGTAGATGTTGTAGTAGTATAGGAGAATGGTTGCCGCGCAGGAGCTGACCGTCAGGGAAGCAGCCAGGATGGCTGGCCGCTCCGAGGAGACGATCCGGCGCTGGATCTGGTCCGGGCGGCTGCCGGCGGCAAAGAAAGGAACTAGCTACCGGATCGACGTGGTGCACCTGCAGGAGGTCATCGTGGAAACGCAACCCGACCCTCACCATCAGGCTTCCGCCTCTAACAGCATGCTTGAGTGGCTGGACTCGGTCGCCGAATGGAAGGCCGGCCTAGCCATCAAGCCCAGACCCGGTGCCAGCGCCGCCGACTTGATCATCGAGGACAGGCATGCCCGTCGTTGATGCCAGCGTGGTCGTCGATCTGATTGCTCCGGATGTAGAGGTCGATGCTCCGGCCAGAGTCCTGATGGCAAAACTAGCTGCGGCAGGTGCTGACATTGTCGCCCCGGCCCTGGTCTGGCTCGAGACATCCAACGCACTGCTGACGGGTATCCGACGCGGCCGATGGGATGGTGCAGCTGCCGATGCCGCGTCGGTTGAGCTCGACCGGCTGCCAGTGCGAAGTGCCGATACTCATGCTGACCGGGAGCGCGCATTTGAACTAGCCAGGCGGTACGACAACTGGCCGGTCTACGACATGGTCTACGTCGCTCTGGCCGAGCGGCTCAGGACCGAGCTCTACACGGCTGACGGCCGGCTGCGGGCCAGACTCAGCCACCTGCCCTGGGTGCGCGGGCTAGCCGATAGCTGAGCGTCGGTGCGCCGGCTTGCCGCTGGCTAGCGCGGAAGGGCGCTGGCGCGCCAGGCGCCGTGGCCGCTGACGATCGGCTCGCGCAGCTGCCGCGATCTCTCTGACCAGGCAGAACGGCTCGCACCGGCTAGTCCGGGCTGGCTGGCCAGTGCCGCCGCCGCGCGTGCGCGGACGGCGAGAACGGCTACTACGGCCGCGAGCTCGGTCTCGGTCGGCTGGCCCCGCACGACGGACAGGACGGGACGACCCGCAAGCCCGCCCGGAGGTCGAGCCGGTGCGTCATGATCTGGGTCAGCCTGCGCACCGGGATGCGGTAGCGGCGATTTGTTCGGCATAGGAATCTCCGAGCGTTATCCGGGCCGGTCAGCGTTATCCGGGTCGGTCAGTTCCTCGACTTGCCGACGCCGACGCCGAACTGCCGGTGCACCCGCGACCAGAACGCGTCCCGCAGCCATTCCCGCGCCTCCTGGTATGAGCGCAGCGAGAGCCCGAGTTCCTTCTCGGCGTCGACGAGTAGTTCCTTGTCGATCACCGGGGGCAGGATCGGGCCCGGCAGCAGGTCACGGATGTTGTCCTCGCCGCGGGTCAGTATCCACTTCTGCGCCACGTGCTCGCCGGCCTCCTCGACCCGTTCCCTGGACGGGCCGAGCCTGGCCGCGGTCAGGTGGGCAGAGTTCAGGTGGACCGAGTTCTGCTTGGCATGGGAACGGAACGGGTTCTTGTCGCCGAACAGCTGAGCGGGCGATGGCGCGGTGATCTGGCCGACCGTGATCCCGGGCACCGTCGCGGCCTGGTCCGGCCTGGGCGGCAGCGTCCCGTGGGTGGCGCCGTGAGCCGCCTCGGCGGTCGGCTGCGGGGCGAAGTACGGCTCCATGAAGTGGCGCTCGAGTACCTCGACGGTGTCCGACTCCCAGACCAGCCGCTCGGCCTGGTTGGTGCCGTAGGGGGGCTCGACGCCCCAGAGGTGGACCCGGACACCGAACGCCTGCGCCGCCTCGACGGCGGGAACCATGTCCTCGTCGCCGGCCACGAGGATCGCGTCGGTGATCGCCCGGTGCCTGGCCAGCGCCTCCATATCGGCCCTGATCTGGGCATCGACGCCTTTCTGCTGCCCGCGCGCGTTCAGGTTGCCGAGCCGGAGCTTGACCAGCGGCATCTGCGCGATCACGCGCTGGTCGAAGGTGGGGACCCGGTCTCTGGCCGCGTCGTACCAGTAAACCCGCAGCAGCTGACCTCTGACCTGATCGTCGGCCTGCTTGATCAGCGCCGAGATAAGCTTGTCGGCGTCCACCCGGTACTCGCGCCTCGACGAGGCGCTGAACAGCAGCTCGCCAGCGGACGCGTAGATATACCCGACGTCCACCATGATTGCGTACCGGGAGAGCAGCGGAAGCGCGGCTTCGGAGTCAGTCATGTCTCTCCGACTCTAGTCGGCCCTGAGCGGAGTGTCGCGGCTCGGAGACCAATCGCCCGCGCACTCACCCAAATTCCGTTTCCGCCGCCACGGGCTAGAGCGGGATGTTTCCGTGCTTCTTCGGCGGCAGCGTCTGCCGCTTCGTCCGCAGCGCCCGAAGTGCCCTGGTGACGGCGGGCCGGGTCTCGGCCGGGCTGATCACGGCATCGACGTAGCCGCGTTCGGCCGCGATGTACGGGTTCGCCAGGGTGTCCTCGTACTCGGCGGACCTGGTTGCCCTGATCACGGCCTGCTCGTCCTCGCTTGCGGCGCCGGCCAGTTCCCGCCGGTACAGGATGTTCACCGCGCCCTGCGCTCCCATCACCGCGATGTGGGCGGTGGGCCAGGCCAGGTTGAAGTCGCCGCCGAGGTGCTTGGAGCCCATGACGTCGTAGGCGCCGCCGTAAGCCTTCCTCGTGATGACCGTGATCTTGGGTACGGTCGCCTCGGCGTAGGCGTAGATCAGCTTTGCGCCGCGCCTGATGATCCCGCCCCATTCCTGGTCGGTGCCGGGCAGGAAACCGGGGACGTCGACGAAGGTCAGCACGGGGATGCCGAACGCGTCGCAGGTGCGGACGAACCTGGCCGCCTTCTCCGACGCGTTGATGTCCAGGCAGCCCGCGAAGTGCATCGGCTGGTTGGCCACCACGCCGACCGAGGCACCTTCCACCCGGCCGAAGCCGCAGATGATGTTCTTGGCGAAGCCGGCATGGATCTCGCAGAACTCGCCGTCGTCCAGGATGTGCTCGATCACCTCGTGCATGTCGTACGGCTGGTTGGCCGAGTCGGGGATCAGCGTGTCGAGCTCGGCGTCTTCGTCGGTGACCTGGCAGATCTCGTCGGGATCGGCACCGGCCGGCCGCACCGGCGGGTCCTCGAGGTTGTTCGACGGCAGGTAGGAGAGCAGGTCGCGGGCAAAGTCGAGGCAGTCCTGCTCGTCGGCGGCCTGGTAGTGCGCGACCCCGGACTTCTCGTTGTGCGCGTGCGCGCCGCCCAGGTCCTCGAAGCTGACCTCCTCGCCGGTCACGGTCTTGATGACGTCGGGCCCGGTGATGAACATGTGCGAGGTCTGGTCCACCATCAGGGTGAAGTCGGTGATCGCCGGGGAGTAGACCGCGCCGCCCGCGCACGGCCCCATGATCAGCGAGATCTGCGGGATCACTCCGGACGACATCACGTTCCGGTAGAAGATCTCCGCGTACAGGCCGAGCGCGACGACGCCCTCCTGGATCCGGGCGCCGCCGCTGTCGTTGACCCCGATGACCGGGCAGCCGACCTTCAGCGCGTGGTCCATGACCTTGACGATCTTCTCGCCGAAGACCTCGCCCAGCGAGCCGCCGAAGACCGTGAAATCCTGGCTGAACACGCAGACCGGCCGGCCGTCGATAGTGCCGAAGCCGGTCACCACACCGTCGCCGTAGGGCCTGGTGTGCGCCATCCCGAAGTCGTGCGCCCGGTGCCTGGCGAGCTCGTCGAACTCGGTGAATGAGCCGGGGTCGAGCAGGTTGTCGATCCGCTCGCGGGCGGTCATCTTGCCCTTGGCGTGCTGGCGCTCGATCGCGCGATCAGATCCGGCGTGGACCGCCTCGGACCTTCGCTTCTCCAGGTCGGCGAGCTTGCCCGCGGTGGTGTGGATGTCGATCGCCTGGTGTGCCTCGGGGGGCGGCGCAGCTTCGGTGGCCATGCCGGACAGGGTAGTCAGTACGGCGGGCGATGCCCTCGCTGGCTCTGCTGGTCGCTAGGGGGTCGCGAGCACGGCGGCCCTCGCCCTGCCGGCAGTGCTGGGGCCAGCACGGGTACCTGGCCTCCGCG
Organism: Streptosporangiales bacterium; assembly: GCA_017882645.1. Lineage (GTDB taxonomy): Bacteria > Actinomycetota > Actinomycetes > Streptosporangiales > Streptosporangiaceae > Chersky-822. Next base: position 9,477 of record JADGPC010000421.1, read on the forward strand.
CCACGCCTGCGATCAGGCTGGCGGCCTGCAGCCTGCGGACGAAGCTCGTCCCGGCCGGCTCGCCGACGTGCCGTCCGTAGGCCGCGCGCAGCCCTCGGGCTGATCGGAGCCAGCATGGCCAGCGCGTTCAGCCCGCTGATGACCGGCGTGCTGATGAAGGTTCCGGTCGCCGACGCCGCCGACGCGACGGGGAGTTGCCGCGGCAGGCGGCGTCCTCGCGGCCGCGCGGACCTGGGCCTGCGAACGGCCTGTGGCACAGCTCGAGCGGCCGCTGGCTGAGCTCGAGCGCGGCCTGGCGTCATAAGTTGAGGACACGTCTTTTCTCGACCGTTTACCAATGATTCATCGGCCGGACACTCCCGGCACCGCGCGCCGCCTGCCCGAGGTAGCTGCGGGCGCCGGCCGCCTGATCGAGGACAATGGGCCGCATGAATCCTGCCGGAGCCGCCGCCACCCGGGCCGCGCCGCTTGACCTGGCCAGACTGCGGGCCGCCGCGGGCGGCCCTGGCGCGATGTGGACCGATGTGCGGATCGTCGCGGAGACCGGCTCGACCAACGCGGACGTGCTGGAGCTCGGCGCGGACGGGGCGCCGGAGGGACTCGTCATCGCGGCCGAGTCGCAGACGGCAGGCCGCGGCAGGCAGGGCCGAAGCTGGCAGAGCAGGCCGGCGGCGGCCCTGACGTTCTCGGTGCTGCTGCGGCCCCGGTCGGTGCCGCAGGCAGCCAGGGGATGGGTCCCGCTGCTGGCCGGAGTCGCCGCCACCCGAGCGGTGCGGCAGATAGCGGCCGTCGATGCCCGGCTCAAGTGGCCCAACGACGTCCTGCTGGGCGGCGGGAAGCTCGCCGGGATCCTCGCCGAGCAGTCCGGCGACGCGATCGCGGTCGGCATCGGAATCAACGTGCTCGGCCGCGATCACGACCTGCCTACCGCCACGGCGACCTCGCTGGAGCGCGGCGGAGCCGGCCCGACGGACCGGACCGAGCTGCTCGCGGAGATCCTGCGGCAGCTCGAGCGCTGGTACCTGCTCTGGCGAGAGACCGGATCAGGCGATGCGGCCGGGAGCGGGCTGCGGCAGGAGTACCTGTCCCTGTGCGCCACCCTCGGACGGCTCGTTCGCGTCCAGCTTCCCGGCGACCGCATCCTGACCGGCACGGCGGTCGACGTGGATACCGCCGGCCAGCTCCTGATCAGGCGCGGCGGCGGTGACATCGTCGCGGTCAGCGCGGGCGACGTCGTTCACGTTCGCTGACCGGCTCGCGATCGGCGCCTATGGTTAGCCACATTCTCTTGTTAGCTGTCATCATGGGATATGTGACAAGCGGCGACTTGACCCAGGGTGAGCAGCTTGTGCTCCGCCTTCACCCGCACGGCAAGATAATGGTCAGGCCCGCTCTCGTCCTGCTGCTGATCGTCGCCGCGGCCATCGTGATCGTTCTCGTCCTGCCGCAGAGCGTGGCGTGGCCGGTCCGTGCCGCGGTCGGGGTCGCCGCGCTGCTCGCTGCCCTGGTCTGGTTTGTCGTGCCGTTCCTGCAATGGCGGACCACCACCTACGAGGTGACGACGCGGCGGCTGCGGCTGCGCGAGGGCATCATCTCCCGGTCGGGGCGCGACTTCCCGCTGAACCGGATCAGCGACGTGTCGTTCTCGCAGGGACTGCTCGACCGGATGTTCGGCTGCGGCAGGCTGATCGTGGAGTCGCCGAGCGAGAACGGGCGGCTGGTGCTGACCGGGATTCCCGACATCCGCCGGGTACAGGGAGTCCTGTTCCAGCTGGTCGGCGACGAGGAGGCCAGGGTAGGCCGGGTTGGCCAGCCAGGCGACGGCACCTGACGAACGACCACTGTGCCTGGCTGGCGGCCAGGCTAGCCTGGCAGTCATGAGCGCGAGCAGCGGCGCCCGGCTGCGCCGGGAGGATGGCGGGATTGCCGAGGTCGTCCTTGACCGGCCCGAGGCGCTGAACGCGCTGAACACGGCCATCCTGCTCGATCTGGCCCGGCTCTTCTCGGCGCTCGGGGCCGATCCGTCGGCGCGGGTCGTGGTGCTGTCCGGCCAGGGGGAACGCGCGTTCTGCGTCGGGGCCGACCTCAAGGAACGTGCCGCGATGAGCGACGAGCAGATCATGGCCCAGCGGCCCGCCTTCAGGGCAGCGTTCGGAGCCCTGCTCGCCCTGCCGCAGCCCGCCATTGCCGCCGTGCAGGGTTACGCGCTCGGCGGCGGCTGCGAGCTGGCGCTGAGCTGCGACGTGATCGTGGCCGACCGGACCGCGGTGCTTGGCCTGCCCGAGGTGAGCGTCGGGCTCGTCCCGGGCTGCGGCGGCACGCAGCTGCTGGCCCGCCGGGTCGGGCCCGGCCGTGCCGCCGAGCTGGTCTTCTCCGGCCGGAAGGTCGAGGCGGACGAGGCGGCGGCGATCGGGCTGGCCGATCTGCTGGCCGCAGAGGGGCGGTCGAGGGCGACCGCGTTCGACCTGGCCCGGCAGATTGCGGCGAACTCGCCGGTCGCCGTGCGCGCGGCCAAGCAGGCGCTGCGGAACGGAGCCGGGCTGAGCCTGGCGGCCGCACTCGACGTCGAGGACGCGGCGTGGCGGACGGCAGCCGTCTCGGCGGACCGCCGCGAGGGCATCGCCGCGTTCACTGAGAAGCGACGTCCGGTCTGGCCGTCGGACCAGCCGGCCCGGCAGCCCGGGCCAGAGGGGAGCTAGCCGGTGCCTGACCTGCCCCGCCAGATCTCGCTGCGCGAGGTCGGCCCAAGGGACGGACTTCAGAACGAGGATCCGGTCCCCACCGCGGCCAAGATCGAGCTGATCGACCGGCTCTCCGCAACCGGCGTGCGGCGGATCGAGGCCGTCTCCTTCGTCCGGGCGGAGGCGATTCCGCAGATGGCCGACGCGGACGAGGTGTGGCAGGGGATCGACCGGACCGCGGCGGTCCGATACTCCGCCCTCGTCCCCAACCTGCGCGGTGCCCGCCGGGCTCTGGACGCCGGGCTGACCGAGATCGAGGCCGTGGTCTCCGCGTCGGACACGCACAACCGCAAGAACGTTCGCCGCTCGACCGATGAATCGCTCGACGACATCGCCGTCATCATCGACGAGGCGCACCAGCGCGGGGTTAGCTGCCAGGTGATCATCTCCACCGCCTGGGGATGTCCGTACGAGGGCGACGTGCCGGTGCCGCGGGTGGTGTCCGTGGCGGGACGCGCGGTCGCCGATGGCGCGGACTCGATCTCGTTCGGCGACACGACCGGCATGGCGACCCCCTCCCGGGTCTGGTCCCTAGTCGGCGAATTCCGGTCGGCTTATCCGGATACGGCGCTCAACCTGCATTTTCACAACACGAGAGGCACGGGCCTGGCCAACGTTCTGGCCGCGCTTGAGCTCGGGGTGGCTGATTTCGACGCGTCGGTGGGCGGCCTCGGCGGCTGTCCGTACGCGCCGGGGGCGACCGGCAATATCGCTACCGAAGAACTGGTGCATATGGTGGAGGACATGGGCATCGGGACCGGCGTCGACCTGGCCGCCATGATCGATGCCGCCGCCGACGCCGAGCGCATCGTGGGGCGTCAGCTTCCGTCCCAGGTCCTGCGGGCCGGACCGCGGACCAGGACGATTTCGGCCTGATCCGGCTGCCCGCTCGCGGGACCGGCACCCGCCCGGCATCACCCGGCGGGCGCGACCGTGGCCATCAGCTCCTCCGGGTGCGAGGCGAACGTGACCATCCAGTGCGGCCGCAGCCGGTAGTAGACGACATCGCCCCAGCTGAGCGGCGAACTGCCGTAGTAGTCGGTCATGTACTGCAGGAGCGCGGGCCAGTCCGGATCGTCCGGCCCGCCGGCCGGATTCATCGGCTCGGCCCGGCCGTGCGTGAAGACGCCGACTTCCTCGCCGCGGAGGTAGGCGACGCTCACCGCCGGCCGCGCCGCCAGGTGCCTGGCCTTCGCCGCGCCTCGTGCCGTGCTGAAGTACCAGCGGCCGTGCAGCAGGTGCCCGTCGACCGCGCTGACTCTCGGCTCGCCGGTCGCGGTCACGGTCGAGATCGCGAGCGTGCACATTCCGCGGCACACGGCCGTGACCTGTGCCGCGGTCAGGGTCCGCTGGCCCGGAGTGACGATCGACTGCAGGTGCTCGGTCGCGCCCGCCAGCGAGGCGTCAAGCAGCGACTGAAGCTGGGCCAGCTCCGCCTCGGTCTCGAACATGGCACTACTGTGCCGCATAACCATGATCCAGGACGACTCTCGGCCCATACCGCGGAAAGGGAGCCTGCTGTCGGCAAACAGCGATCCGCCGCGCAGCCGCTGCTTTCC
>JADGPC010000422.1 GCA_017882645.1 Streptosporangiales bacterium
CGTCGAACGGCGCGATGAAGGCCTCGGCCGGCATCGACATCCCGCCGCCAGCGCCGCCGCCGATGCTCACGCTCTCGTTGCCGAGCGTCGCGCGGGCCACCGTCCACCCGCCGTCGACCGGCCCGACCACGTCCGCGTCGGGCACGAACACGTTGTCGAAGAAGACCTCGTTGAAATCCGAGTGACCGGTCGGCATCTTCAGCGGCCTGACCGTGACCCCGTCGGCCTTCAGGTCGATGACCATGGTGGTGATCCCGTCGTGCTTGGGCGCGTCCGGGTTGGTCCGCACTGTCGCCAGGCCGTACCGGCTGAGGTGCGCGCCGCTGGTCCAGACCTTCTGGCCGTTGATGGTCCAGCCGCCGTCCGTCCTGGTCGCCCTGGTCCTGATGCCGGCCGCATCAGATCCGGCGCCTGGCTCGCTGAACAGCTGGCACCAGATCACCTCCTGGTTCAGGGCGGGAACGACCCAGCGCTCGACCTGCTCCGCCGTGGCGTACTGGATCAGGGTCAGGATGACCCAGCTCGTGATCCCGTAGGACGGCCGCTTGATGCCAGCGGCGCCGAACTCCTGCTCGATCACGAGCTGCTCGACGGCGCCGGCGTCCCTTCCCCACGGCTTCGGCCAGTTCGGCATCACATAGCCCGCCTCGATCATCGCCTTGCGCCTGGCGCCCTCGTCGAGGTCGCTGATGCGCCCGACGAACTCGCGCACGGCGTCGCGGATCGGTTCCGCCTCGGCCGGCAGGTCGATCGCCCGTTCCCGCCGGACGCCGCGCCGGACCGAATCCGTCACCTGAAGGGCCGCGGCCTCGGCGTCGATGATGGCCCCGATGGCCGTGGCGCGCCGGACGTACAGGTGAGCGTCATGCTCCCAGGTGAACCCGATCCCGCCGTGTACCTGCGTGTTGAGGTTCGCGTTCTGGTCGGCGGCGGCCAGGGCCAGCGTCGCCGCCACGGCCGCGGTGTAGGTGAGCTGGTCGCCTCCCGCCGCGGCGGCCCTGGCCGCGTCCCACACGGCCGCGGTCGCCAGCTCGGCGGCGACCAGCATGTTGGCGCAGTGATGCTTGACCGCCTGGAACATGCCGATCGGCCGGCCGAATTGCTCGCGCACCTTCGCGTACTCGCTGGCCATCGTGGTGCACTCGCGAGCCACGCCGGTCGCCTCGGCGGCCAGGAGCGTGCGGGCGAGGTCCAGCATGACCTGGCGGCCGCCGGCGAGCACTTCGGCCTGCGCGCCGTCGAGCGTCACCCGGGCGGCCCGGCGGGCCGGATCCAGGTTGGCGGGAACCTCGGCCGTCATGCCACCGCTGCGGCCGTCGACGACGGCGACGTCGTCGCCCACAGCGACGAGCAGCACGTCGGCGAGGTGACCGCCGAGAACCACCCCAGCCGGGCCCGCGGCCCGGCCGCCGGAGACGGTCACGTCACCGCCGAGCGCCACCGCGCCGACCAGCGAGCCGTCGGCCAGGCCGGGCAGCAGGCTGGCCTGAGCCCGCGGCGAGCCGATCGCGGCGAGCACCGCGCTGGCCGTCACCGTCGGGACGAACGGCCCCGGGGCGACCGCGCGGCCCATTTCCTCGGCCACGATGACGAGCTCGGGCAGGCCGAAGCCGGAGCCACCGTGCTCCTCGGGCAGGTGCAGCCCGAGCCAGCCAAGCTCCGCTAGCTCGGGCCAGAAAGCAGGCCGCCCCTCGCTGCCGGCATCCAGCAGGGCCCTGGCGGCGCTACGGGCGCCGCGCTTGGCCAGGAAATCAGAGACGGTCTGTGCGAGGGCACGATGTTCATCGGCGATGGCGATCGACATGTTTGCACGATACGTGAAAATACCGGCCGGCGCAGGAGGTGATCAGCCGCGACATGATGCGCCGCTGATGCCCTCGTGACCGGGGGAAACGCCATGTCAGAAGTACTCGCTCATCAGCTCGCCGGCCCAGGCCGGCTGCCTGACGTCGCCGCGCGGGCCGAACTCGCGCAGGTAGGGCTTGATGTCGAGCACCGGCGTGCCGTCCACGGCGTCCAGCCCGAGCACGTGCAGGTCGGTGCCCTCGACCCGGACCAGCGAGCACCGGGAGACACCGAGCCGGTTAGGCCTGTTCTTCCCCCGCTGGGCGAAGATGCCGACCACGGGCCAGTCGGGGTTGTTCCTCGGGTGCCTGGCGCCTGGCACGATCTCGTCCTCTTCCACCCGGTGGAACTGATAGATCACCTCCAGGTGCGAGAAGTCCGCGAGCCCGGCGACGGACTCCGCCCCGAACGCGGGATCCAGCCGGATCACCGCGGCGACGTCACCCCAGTGGTCGTCGGTCAGCTCGGTCCTGGTGCTCAGTACCTTCCCGACCGGCCGGACGATCACCGGGTCGGGCCGGTGCGGGGGCAGATCCGCCGTCCAGTCCGCGACGGCGCGCACGTCGGCCTGGCGCGGGAACACCTTGTCGGTCAGGACCCGGTGCACCTCCGGGTCGGAATCGATGCACGCATCGGCGAGCACGACGACGCGGTAATCGAGATCGACGGCCTGCCGGACGGTCGAGAGCACCACGCCGCTGGTGGCGATCCCGGCCAGGACCAGCGTGCCAGCGCCGAGGCCGCGCAGCAGGACCTCGAGGTCGCTGCCGGCAAACGCTGACACCCGGCGCTTGGTCACCACCAGATCCCCCGGCTCGGGTGCGACCGCGGGATGGATCCGGCTGGCCTCGTCGCCCTCGGCGAAGGCGCCTGACCCGGCGATGGCGGCGAAGGTCTTGTTGCGCGGGCTGATCTCAGGATGGCCGGGCCGGAAGCCGACGGTCACGTAGATCACGCGAACGCCAGCCGAGCGGGCCGCCGAGATGGCCCCCGACAGCCGGTGCAGGTAGCCGGACGGATCAGCGAATCGCCCGACGATGCTCTCCTGGACATCCATCACGAGCAGCACGGTCGAGTCCATCGGAGCGCACCTTCCCGTCGCGGGATCCGGCTGGACCCGTCGCGGACCCGGCCGGCCGATGCTACCGGTTTGATGCCGCTCCCGTCGGCGGCGCCCCGGTCCGCTAGCCGTCGACGAGCTTGTCCTTGAGGATCTTGCCCAGCGCGTTCTTCGGCAGCTCATGGCGGAACTCGATGACCCTGGGGTACTTGTAAGCAGCCATTCGCTCCTTGCAGAACGCCATCAGCTCAGCTGCCGTCAGGCTGGTCCCGGGCCGCAGGACGACGAAGGCCATCACTTCCTCGCCCAGCCGGTCGTCGGGGATGCCGACGACGGCCGCTTCGGCGACAGCCGGATGACCATGCAGCACATCCTCGATTTCGACCGGGTAGACGTTGTACCCGCCCCTGATGATGAGCTCCTTGATCCGGCCGGCGATGAACAAGAACCCGTCCTCGTCGAAATAGCCCAGGTCGCCGGTGTGGAACCAGCCGCCGGCGAAGGCAACAGCGGTGGCATCCGGGTTGTTCAGGTAGCCCTTCATGACATGCAGCCCCCTGGTAACCACCTCGCCTACGTTGTCCTTGCCCGGCGGGAGAGCCTTGCCGTCCGAGTCCCACACCTGCGTCTGGGTGCCCCAGATCGGCTTGCCGACGCTGTAGATCCGGCGGTCGGACGCGCTGCGGTTGAAGGTCGTCGTCGAGGCCGTCTCGGTGAGCCCGTATCCCTCCAGGATCAGCACCCCGAACCGCTGCTCGAACGCGTCAAGTACCGGCCCCGGTATCGAGGCGCCGCCCGAGATGGCGATCCGCAGCGAGGACAGGTCGTACTGGCCGAGCTCCGGGTAGCTCAGCAAGCCGATGAACATGGCAGGCACGCCCTCGAAGATCGTGGCTCGGTCCCGCTGGATGGCGGTCAGGACGGTGGCCGGATCGAATCGGGGGATCAGCGACATCGTGCAGCCGAACCGCACGCAGACGTTCAGGATGCTGGACAGGCCGAAGATGTGGAACATGGGCAGGACCGTGATCACCACGTCGTCGGGCTGGACGTTGAACAGGCGGCCGGGGATATCGGCGTTCATGTAGAGCTGCATGTGCGTCATCTCGGCGCCCTTGGGCCGCCCGGTCGTGCCCGAGGTGTACATGATGACGGCCGTGTCGGTCATGTCGGTGCCGGCCAGTCGTGGCCCGTTCGCCGGAGCGGCTATCAGCTGCTCGAACGGCCGGGGCCCGCGGTCGTCCTCCATGGGACCGACGGCGTAGACCTCCCTCACGCCGGCAGCCTCGGCGCCGGCGATCGCCTCGGCGAGCACGCCGGCCCAGGTGATGAAGATCCGCGCTCCGCTGTGACCGAGGTGGAAGGCCACCTCGGGCGCCTTGTACAGCACGTTCAGCGGAACGAACACGCCGCCGGCCTTGAGTATCCCGAAGTACGCGATCAGGAACTGCGGGATGTTCGGCAACTGGACGCCGACCCGGTCGCCAGGACGAAGTCCGGCTATCTCCAGGCTAGCGGCGAGCCGATCGGAGAGGTCATCGAGTGCGCCGTAGCTGAGCCGTCCTCCCTCGTACAGGGCTACTGCCTTATCGGGCGTCGCGGAAGCAGTCTCCCGCAAGGTGACCGCCAGGTTGAACTTCATGTTGCCTGCCCTTCGAACGACGGACTTCCCTCGAGCATCCGCAGCCGGGACCTGCCCCGGTACGGGCATTCCGCCTGATTGCCTGGGGCTTTGGTCCCCGGCACTCAGACGGAAGCTGGCGGTCCGCTGCCAGGCCGGGCGGCGGCCTGGGCCCGGTCAAGCCCGGTCGTCGCGAGCCACCGGGAGATGGCGGCCGCGCACTCGCGCGGCGCCTCAAGCTGGGGCACGTGGCCGACCCCGGGCAGGATGACCACCGACCAGGCCGGATGGGCCCTGGCTGCGGCACGGGCCGCCGCGACCGGCACGAGCCGGTCCGCCGAGCCGTGGACGAGCAGGACCGGGCAGGTCACCGAGCGGATCCGGCGGCGGTACGCCTGGCCGTGCAGGTACCCGGCAGTCGCGATGACCGACCGCATGGCAGCGGCGAAGTCCTGGCCGACCTCGCTGAACGCGGCCCGCTGGCGCGCGAGCTCAACATGCTGGGCGACGACATCAGGCGGCACGGCTGACGGGTCGGCGCAGCACAGGTTCAGGACGCCGGCCACGGCAGCCTCAGGGGGCTGGCGCCGGCGGCTGGCCATGAGCGCGTGCCCGATGCCCGGTGTCGCCTGGAGGGCGAACAGCGCGGTGACCATCGGATCAGGTCGCACCGGCACGAACGGCAGCGCTGGGTCGACGAGGACGAGGCCGCTGACCGATGCCGGCGACGTGCCCGCCTCGATCAGCGAGATCATCCCGCCCATCGAGTTGCCCATCAGGATCACCGGGCTGCCGGGCACGGCCTCGATGAAGCGGTGCAGCAGGGCCTGGTTGGCCGGCACGCTGGTACTGCGGCCCAGCGAGCGAGTCAGTCCGTGCCCGGCCAGATCGGGTGCCAGCAGACGGTAGCGGCCGGTCAGCAGCGGCGCGATCGCGGACCAGTTCAGGGACGAGCCGCCGAGGCCGTGCACGCCCACGATGACCGGCGCGCCAGCCGGCCCGCCGTAATCGAGGTAGTGCACGTCGCCGCCGGCATCGACTCGTCGCGACTCCATCGTCATCTCTTCCTGGCTCTGCTCTCGGCCGTCCTCGCTGCCCGTCCGGCGGGGGCTTTCTGGCCTGGGCCTACGGCGTGTGGAAGGCCGCGTAGATGATCGCGCTCAGCCGGTCGATCATCTCCTCGCGCGGTAGCCGCACGTCGACGCTGAGCAGGTAGTTGATCCGTTCCAGCATCATCAGGCAGGCCAGGGCGGTGAGCTCGGCGTGCTGAGCTGAGTCCTCGGTCGGCTGACCGGCCTGCTTGCTTGCGGCCGCCGCCGTCATCCCCTGGGCGATGGCCTCCGAGAGCCGGAACAGCAGCCGCAGCCCGTCACTGTATACCTGCTCGCCCACGATCTCGGCCTGGCTCAGGATGCGGATGACGGTGGCATGGGCAGCGTAGGTGTCGGTGAAGCTCTGGATCCACCGCCGCAGGGCGGCGCGGCCGGCCTCGTTGCTCGTCACGATCGGGAAGTCGTCGGTAATGATCGCCATGTCGTGCAGCGCGTCCCGCAGCAGCGTGCGGAACAGATCGTCCTTGTTGGCGAAGTACAGGTAGAAGGTCCCGTGTGACGTCTTGGCCCGCCTGACGACATCGTCCACGCGCGCCGCCTGGAATCCCCGCTCGTCGAACTCGGCCAATCCGGCCTCGAGCAGCCTGCGCACGGTCTGCCGTCCCTGGGTGCCCAGTTCGCGGCCCCGTGCGGGAATGCCGCCGCCGAGCGAAGGCCGCCGGGGTCGGACCCCGGTGCCGCGGCTCGGCGGCCTCGGCTGCTGGGGAGCCGGTTTGTTCGAGATGGCCATCACCTCGCTGGCAACTGCCGCTGGCGCGCCTGCCGCGGTGATCTGGGCGCGCGGCAGGGCGTCGACGGTAAGGCCGTCAAGGGGCGCGGCGTCGGCGGGCAGCCCGTCCCGGGCGCCGGGCGCCGACGTCGTCGGCTCCGGTGGCGCGTCCTGGCGAGGTTCCCTGGTCATGTTCGGGAGACTAGCCCTTCGGCCGTCCCCCGGCCACGGCAAGGTGCCCTCATCATGTCGGGAGACTAGCGCCTCCGCCGTTCCCTAGCGATCTAGTAGTTTTCCCAGGCCAGCCGGGGCGCGTCGGGTGGACTATTAAGTACGCTCTTAGCGTGCTAAAAGGTTTATTGCCCTCATGACCGGACATCTGTCCGGCGCCATCGGACCGGCTCGCGTTTGCAGTGCTCATGACACTAAAGACGACACCGGCATCAGGTGACGTCGATGTCATTGTTTGCAATTCATTTAGAGTCCGTGGGGGAATAGGGATCGTGACCGCGGGACAGGCGGGGTGCGGCGGATGCCGCGCCCCCGGGGGAAGACGTGGCAGAACCAGTGACGGAGCAGCCAGTGGCGCAGCATTCGGTAGCGGGCTTGCCCGCGGCTGAAGCACTGCTGTCTGAGCATATGACGCCGGGTGATCTGACGCCGGGCAATCCGGCCCCCCGCGCTCAGGCTGCGGACACTCATGCCGTGGCGGCGAAGGCCGGCGGCGAGAACTTCCCGGTGGCGCTGCGGCTGCTGCCGCGACGTCACCGGCAGCATCTGATGGCGGTCTACGTGTTCGCCAGGACGGCCGACGACGCTGGGGACGAGGCTCCGGCTGCCGAGCGGCTGCGGCTGCTGGCCGAACTCACCGAAGACGTCAGGCGGCTGTACGCCAGCCTGGGCGAAAGCCGCGGCCCGGCTGAAGACGGGGGTAGCGCGGAGCAGGACACCGGACCGCCGCGGCTGGCCGCTGTCCGCGGACTGGCCCGCACCGTGACCGAGTGCGAGATCCCGATCCAGCCGTTCGTGGACCTGATCAGGGCCAACCAGCAGGACCAGGTCGTGACCCGGTATCAGACGTTCGACGACCTGGCCGGCTACTGCAGGCTGTCCGCCAACCCGGTTGGCCGGATCGTGCTGCACGTCTTCGGCCGCTTTTCGCCGGCCCGCGCGGAGCAGTCCGACCTCATCTGCACCGGCCTTCAGCTGGCCGAGCACTGGCAGGACGTGGCCGAGGACTTCCGGGCCGGCCGCATCTACCTGCCGCTCGAGGACCTAGCCGGGCACGGCTGCACCGAGCAGGACCTGGCCGCCCGGCAGACGGCGCCGGCCGTGCGCGAGCTGCTGGCATTCGAGGTCGGCCGGGCCCGGTCGCTGATCGATGCCGGCGCGCCGCTGATCGGCACCCTGAGCGGGGCCGCGCGCGCTGCGGTAGCCGGGTACGTCGCAGGCGGGCGGGCCGCGCTAGCCGCCGTCGCCGCCGCCGACTACGACGTGCTGGCCAGGACGCCGCGCCCGGGCCGGGCCAGGACCGCGGGCGAGCTGGCCAGAGCCTTTGCGAGGGGCAGGTGACGGGCGTGACGCTGCGCCAGCCGGACGCGACGGACGTTCGCGCGGCGTACCGGCAGTGCGAGCAGATCACCCGTCAGCAGGCCAAGAACTTCTCCTACGGGATCACGCTGCTGCCCGGCGGCAAGCGGCGCGCGCTGTCGGCCGTGTACGCGTTCGCCCGGCGGATCGACGACATCGGGGACGGCCCGATGGAGCCAGCCGACAAGATCGACGCCCTGGAGCAGGCGCGCGCTGACCTGAGCGGGCTGACCGTCGAGAGCGCCGCCCGGTCCGCTGATCCGGTCCTGGTCGCGCTGGCCGACGCCGCGCGCAGGTTCCCGATTCCGGTCGGCGCCTTCGGCGAGCTGATCGACGGCTGCGCGGCCGACGTGCGCGGCACGCGGTACGCGACCTTTGCCGACCTGGAGCACTACTGCCGGTGCGTGGCCGGGTCGATCGGGCGGCTCTCGCTCGGCGTTTTCGGCAGCAGCGACCCGGCGGCGGCCGAGCAGCTGGCTGACTCGCTCGGGGTGGCCCTGCAGCTGACCAACATCCTGCGCGACATCCGCGAGGACCTCGGCAACGGCCGGGTTTACCTGCCGGCCGAGGACATCGAGCGGTTCGGCTGCACGATCGAGCCCGGCGGCCAGACCGGCCGGGGCGACCTGAGCGGCGAGCTGGCCGACCTGGTCAGGTTCGAGGCCGATCGGGCCAGGGACTGGTACGCCGTCGGCCTGAAGCTCATGCCGTTGCTCGACCGGCGCAGCGCGGCGTCCGCCGGAGCGATGGCCGGCATCTACTTCAGGCTGCTCGAGCACATCTGCGCCGCACCGCAGGTCGCGCTGGAACGCAGGATATCGCTGCCGACGAGGGAGAAGGCCCTGGTCGCCGCCAGCGCCCTGGCCGGGATGACCAGGCGGCGGGGCCGCCTGCCGGAGCAGGTCAGCCCGCCCGCGGGAGGCAGGCCATGACCGCGCGTCAGGTGGTCGTCATCGGCGGCGGCCTGGCCGGGGTCACCGCCGCGATCGGGCTGCGGGAGGCCGGGTTCGACGTCACCCTGCTTGAGGCGAGGCCGAGGCTGGGCGGCGCGGCGTCCTCCTTTGCCCGCGGTGACCTCACTATCGACAACGGCCAGCACGTGTTCCTGCGCTGCTGCACCAGCTACCAGGAACTGCTGGCGCGGCTGGGCGTGAGTGACCTCGTGACCATGCAGGAACGGTTCGACGTCACCGTCCTGTCCCCGCACGGCCGGGCGAGGCTCAGGCGCACGGCGCTGCCCGGGCCGCTGCACATGGGCCGCGCCCTGACCGGGTACCGGCTGCTGCCCCTGGCGGAGCGGCTCAAGGTGGCCAGGGCCGCGCTGGCCCTGCGGTCACTCGACCCCGCCGACCCGGCCATCGACGGCGTGCCGCTGGGGGCCTGGCTGGCGTCCAAGGGCCAGAGCGAGCGGGCCAGGCGGGTGCTGTGGGACCTGTTCATCGTCTCGGCCCTGAACATCAGGGGCGACGAGGCCAGCCTGGCGCTTTCCGCGACCGTGATCCAGATGGCGCTGCTCGGCAAGAAGGATGCCGCGGACATCGGCGTGGCCGCGGCGCCCCTCGGTGACCTGCACGGGCGGGCCGCGGCCGACCTGCTCGGCACGCTCGGCGCCCAGATCAGGCTGGCAACCAAGGCGGCGGCCGTGGAGCGCCTGCCCGGCGGCGGCTTCCGGATCGGGCTCACCGGCAGCGGGACCGGGCAGCAGGACGCCGATGGTGCCTGGCCGGCGGCTGACGGTCCCGCGCTGCTGGCTGATGGCGTCGTGCTGGCCGTTCCGCCCGGTCAGGCCGCCCGGCTGGCCGGCGCGGCCGGCCTCGAGGGCGCGGGCCGCTGGGCGGACCTGGGCGCATCGCCCATCGTCAACGTGCACGTCGTCTACGACCGGCAGGTCACCAGCCTGCCGTTCGCGGCCGCCGTGGACTCGCCCGTCCAGTGGGTCTTCGACAAGACCAGGCCGGCCGGGCTGGCCGCCGGGCAGTACCTGGCCGTGTCGCTGTCGGCCGCCGATACCTATGTCGACATTCCCGCCGCGTCGCTGCGGCAGCAGTTCCTGCCGGCCCTCGAGCGGATCTTCCCCGCCGCGGCCGGCGCGAGGGTCACAGATTTCTTCGTCACCAGAGAACGTCGCGCGACGTTCCGGCAGGCGCCGGGGATCGGCGCCCTTCGACCCGGTACCGCGACCGCGGTGCCCGGGTTCGTGCTGGCCGGAGCGTGGACCGACACAGGCTGGCCGGACACGATGGAGGGTGCCGTGCGAAGTGGGCAGCGCGCTGCAGAAGAACTGACTCGCTGGCTGGCAAGCCAGCCCGCACCGAGCGGGGCCGGGCGCCCGGAGGCCGCGACCGCGCGGACCGGAGCGCCGTCATGACCGCGACTATCCCGGCGGGCGTGGAAACGGCGCGAGATCTCGTCGGCCCAGGGATCGAGGCGGCGGTGGCCAGGCTCAGCCCTGACATCCGCCCGGTGGCCGCCTACCACCTCGGCCTCGCCGACGCGGACGGTACCCCGACGGGTACCAGGGCCGGAGGCAAGGCACTACGTCCCGCGCTGACACTGCTGTCCGCCCGTGCCGCCGGGGCGCCGCCGGAGCAGGCGGTTCCCGCTGCGGTCGCCGTCGAGCTGGTGCACAACTTCTCGCTCCTGCACGACGACATCATGGATGGCGATACCGAGCGCAGGCACCGGCCCACCGCGTGGACCGTGTTCGGAATCGGCCCGGCGATCCTGGCCGGGGATGCCCTCCAGGCGCTCGCTAACGACCTGCTCCTGGAAGGCCCGGCCCCGCAGGCGGTCTGGGCGTCGCGGTGCCTGTCAGCTGCGGTGCACCGGCTCATCTCCGGCCAGGGCGCTGACCTCGCCTTCGAGCGGCGCGATGACGTGAGCGTGGATGAGTGCCTCGACATGGCCGCCGACAAGACGGCGGCACTGATGGCCTGCGCGTGCAGCATCGGCGCCATCTACGTGGGCGCGCCCGCCAGCACGGCGATGAGGCTGACCGCGTTCGGCGCCTACGTCGGGCTGGCCTTCCAGCTCACCGACGACCTGCTCGGCATCTGGGGCAGCACCGACGTGACCGGCAAGCCGGTCAGATCGGACCTGCGCTCCAGGAAGAAGTCGCTGCCGGTCGTCGCCGCGCTGGCCAGCGAGAGTGCCGCCGGCCGTGACCTGGCGGCGCTGCTCGCCAGCCCTGACCCGTTCACCGAGGACGAGCTGCTCAGGGCGGCCGAGCTCGTGGAGGCCGCCGGTGGCAAGAAGTGGGTGGAGGCTGAGGCGGATACCGCGCTCTCCTCGGCGCTCGGCTGCCTGGCTGACGCCGAGATGCCCGACGACGTGCGGGCCGAGTTTGCCGGCATCGCCGAGTTCGTCACGGCGAGGCAGTGGTGAACCCAGGCCCCCTGGCTCCGGACACGGTGGTTGCTACGGCGCCACCTGGGCCGGCCGCCGTGGCCAGGACCGCGCTGGATCGCGCGACCAGCCACCTGCTCGGCATCCAGCATGACCAGGGCTGGTGGCAGGGCGAGCTCGAGACCAACGTCACCATGGATGCCGAGGACCTGCTGTTCCGCGAGTTCCTGGGAGTGCGGACGGCAGAGCAGACCGCCGCGGCGGCGCGATGGATCAGGTCCTGCCAGCGATCCGACGGGACCTGGGCCAACTTCAGCGGCGGCGACGGCGATCTGTCCACCACGGTGGAGGCCTACGTGGCGCTGCGGCTGGCCGGCGACTCGCCCGATGCCAGTCACATGGCAGCGGCGGCCAGCTGGATCAGGGACTCGGGCGGCATCGCGGCGACGCGCGTGTTCACCAGGATCTGGCTCGCCATGTTCGGGCAGTGGTCCTGGGACGACCTGCCCGTCATGCCGCCTGAGCTGATCTACTTCCCGGCCTGGTTTCCGCTGAATGTCTATGACTGGGCCTGCTGGGCCCGCCAGACCATCGTCCCGCTGACCATCGTCGGCTCGTTCCGCCCGGCCAGGTCGCTGCCATTCGGCCTGGCTGAGCTGCACGCGGCCGAGGCCACGGCCGCGGATGCGGCTGGCGCCGACGGCTGGGCCAGGGCGTTCCAGCGGATCGACCGGGTGCTGCACGGCTACGAGCGGCACCTGCGGCGGCGTGCGCCTGCGGCCGCCGTCCGGACCGCGGCCATCCGGCGGTGCGCGGAGTGGATCATCGCCCGGCAGGAGCGGGACGGCTGCTGGGGCGGTATCCAGCCGCCGTGGGTCTACTCGCTGATCGCGCTGCACCTGCTCGGCTACGGGCTCGATCATCCGGTGATCCAGCGTGGCCTGGCCGGCCTCGACAGGTTCACGATCTGGGAGGACACCGCGGACGGGCCGGTGCGCCGGCTCGAGGCCTGCCAGTCGCCGGTCTGGGACACCGTCCTGGCGATGATCGCGCTGGAAGACGCTGGGCTGCCGCCTGACCATCAGGCCCTGCAGTCGGCGGCCAGGTGGGTGCTGGCCGAGGAGATCCGCGGCCCCGGCGACTGGCAGGTGCGAAGGCCCGGGCTTGAGTCCTCCGGCTGGGCCTTCGAGTTCGACAACGACAGTTATCCCGACATTGACGACACGGCCGAGGTGGTGCTCGCGCTGCGCCGGGTCACGCTGCCCGGCGGTACCGGGCCGGGCACCAGCGCGCACGCCACCGGCGCCACGGCCAGGGCGATCACCTGGCTGTCGGGCATGCAGTCCAGGGACGGCGGCTGGGGAGCTTTCGACGCCGACAACACCGGGACACTGGTCACCAGGCTTCCGTTCTGCGACTTCGGCGAGGTCATCGATCCGCCGTCGGCCGATGTCACCGCGCATACCGTGGAGGCGCTGGCCGCGGCCGGGCTGTCGGCGAGCCGGGCGGCCCGCCGGGGGGTGACCTGGCTGCTGCGCAACCAGGAACCCGACGGCTCGTGGTTCGGCCGGTGGGGCGCGAACTACGTGTACGGGACAGGCGCCGTGGTCCCGGCGCTGATCGCGGCGGGCGTGCTGCCCGGCAAGCCGGTCATCAGGCGTGCGGTGGACTGGCTGATCCGGCACCAGAATCCGGATGGCGGCTGGGGTGAGGACCTGCGCTCCTACGAGGATCCGGCGTGGGCCGGCCGGGGCGAGTCGACCGCCTCGCAGACCGCCTGGGCGCTGCTCGCGCTGCTCGCCGCCGGCGGCGAGGAGGCCATGCGCAGCGCGGACCGCGGCGTAGCGTGGCTGGCCGCCACCCAGCGCGAGGACGGGACCTGGGACGAGCCGCAGTTCACCGGCACCGGGTTCCCTGGCGACTTCTACATCCACTCCCCCCTGTACCGGCTGG
The DNA here is from genome assembly GCA_017882645.1 of Streptosporangiales bacterium. GTDB lineage: Bacteria > Actinomycetota > Actinomycetes > Streptosporangiales > Streptosporangiaceae > Chersky-822. Next base: position 13,236 of record JADGPC010000422.1, read on the forward strand.
TGTTCCCGATCAGCGCGCTCGGCCGATACCTCGGGGGAACCTGATGAGTGACCATGTGATCTGCGCGCCGCTGCGGGTCGAGGCCCGGGCACTGCGGCGCGGCCTGCGCGACCTGAACGGCAGCGGGTCAGCGGCCGTGCAGGTACTCAGGACCGGATACGGCCCGGCCAGGTCGGCCGCCGCGGCCGCCAGGATCGAGCAGTCAGGCGCTGGCGTGGTAGCCGTCGGCGGAGTGGCCGGTGCCCTGATCGAGGACCTGAGCCCGGGCGATCTGGTGGTCGCCTCGGAGGTGACCGGCGGCGGGACGGCGGTCAGCTGCCCGTCCGCGCCGCTGCTCGCAGGCGAGTTGCGGCGCGCTGGCCTGCGGGTGCGGGTGGGTCCGATCGCGACCGTTGATCACCTGGTCGGGCGGGACGGCCACGCCAGCCTGGCGGCCGCCGGCGCCATTGCCGTGGACCTGGAATCGGCACCGCTGCTCAGCGGTGCCGGCGGCGGTCCGGCCGCCGTGGTCAGGGCGATCTCGGATCTGCCCGGCCACTCGCTGGTCAGCACCCGGACCGTGACCGGCGGGCTCGCCGCGCTCAGGTCGCTGCGGCTGGCCGGGCCGGCCCTGGCGCGCTGGGCGGCGGCGGTGGGCTCCCGCCAGGTGCTGATGGCCAGCCCGCGATCGTTCTGCGCCGGAGTCGAGCGGGCCATCGAGATCGTCGAGCTGGCTCTTGAGCGGTACGGGTCCCCGGTCTACGTGCGTAAGCAGATCGTGCACAACACCACCGTCGTCGCCGGGCTAGAGGAGCGCGGCGCGATCTTCGTCGACGAGTTGCGCGAGGTGCCCGACGGCTCCGTGGTCGTGTTCTCGGCCCATGGCGTGTCGCCTGAGGTGCGGCGCGAGGCGGCGGAGCGCGGTCTCGCCGCCGTGGACGCGACCTGCCCGCTGGTGGCCAAGGTGCACGCCGAGGCGCGCCGGTTCGCATCCGACGGCTACCTGGTCGCGCTGATCGGGCACGCGGGCCATGAGGAGGTCGATGGCACGCTGGGTGAGGCCCCCGAGGCGACGGCCCTGGTGGAAAGCGCCGACGACGTCGCCAGGCTGAAGCCCGCTGACCCGGCCAAGGTCGCGTACGTGATGCAGACCACGCTGGCCGCGGATGAGGCCGGCGGAGTCGTCGACGCGATCCTGGACCGCTTCCCCGCGGCCCGGGGCCCGGGCAGCGACGACATCTGCTATGCGACGACCAACCGCCAGCGGGCGGTCCGGGCCATCGCGGCCGACTCCGACCTGGTGGTCGTCGTCGGCTCGGCCAACTCCTCGAACTCGCTGCGCCTGGTGGAGACGGCCGAGCGGGCCGGGACCCCGGCTTACCTGGTCGACCGGGCGGAGGAGATCGAGCTCGGCTGGCTGGCGGGCGTGTCGACGGTCGGGATCACGGCCGGCGCGTCGGCACCGCCAGCCGTCGTGGGGCAGATCGTCACCGCGCTGTCCGGGCTCGGCCCGATCGAGACATCCGAGGTCGTCGTCACGACGGAGGACGTGCAGTTCGGGCTGCCGAGGGAGCTGAGGCAGCCGGCAAGCTGACGTGGCCGACCGGCCACGCCGGCAGCAGTAGCTGAGGCTAGCCACGGCCTCGGCGGGTAACTCACGACAACAGAAGTGACTAGAGAGAAAGCTGGTGTTCAAGTGTCTATGCCGCTGCGCCAGAGCCTGCGGATCGGGGCGTACCTGATTGGCCAGAAGCTAGCCCGCAGAGACAAGTTCCCGCTGCTCGTCGAGCTGGAGCCGCTGTTCGCCTGCAACCTGAAATGCGCGGGGTGCGGCAAGATCCAGCAGCCGCACACGGTGCTCAAGCAGCGGATGCCGGTGGAGCAGGCGATCGGCGCCATCGACGAGTGCGGCGCTCCGATGGTGTCCATCGCGGGCGGCTAGCCGCTCATGCACCCGCAGATCGACGAGATCGTCCGCCAGCTGATCGCCCGTAAGAAGTTCGTCTTCCTGTGCACCAACGCATTGCTCGTCAGCAAGCACATCGACAAATTCAAGCCGTCACCGTACTTCGCCTGGGTGGTGCACATCGACGGGCTGCGCGAGCGGCACGACGAGTCGGTCTGCAAGGACGGCGTGTTCGACGAGGCAGTCGAGGCGATCCGCGAGCTCAAGCGGCGCGGGTTCACGGTCAACACCAATACGACCGTGTTCAACACCGACACCCCGCAGACCGTCATCGACGTGCTCAGCTACCTCAACGACGACCTGGGCATCGACCAGATGCAGATCTCGCCGGCCTATGCCTACGAGAAGGCGCCCGACCAGGACCACTTCCTCGGCGTGACCGAGACCAGGGAGCTGTTCAAGAAGGCGTTCGCTGGCGGTAACCGCAAGCGCTGGCGGCTCAACCACAGCCCGCTGTTCCTGGACTTCCTCGAGGGCAAGACTGACTTCGGCTGCACCGCCTGGGGAATCCCGTCGTACTCGCTGCTGGGCTGGCAGAAGCCCTGCTACCTGATGAGCGACGGGTACGTGAAGACGTACCGGGAACTGATCGAGACCACCGACTGGGACTCCTACGGCCGGGGCAAGGACCCGCGCTGCGCGAACTGCATGGCGCACTGCGGTTACGAGCCGTCTGCCGTGCTGGCCACCATGGGGTCATTGCGGCAGTCCATCCGCGCCATCGGCGGCTGACCAGTCAGGAGCGAAGCACGGCACCGGGCATCAGGCCGGCAGCGGGCCGCAGCGCCCGGGTCAGCCGAGCACCGACATCGTGACCGAGGCACGGAGGTCAGGGCGGGTGATCAGCGTCTGGGTGCTCGGCCTGGTCTCGGTGGCCAGCCAGGGATTCTCGGCCGTCCCCGGATGGGGGAGGAACTCGGGATAGTCGCTGCTCGCCAGGTTGAGCCGGAGCCGGTGGCCCGGCCTGACCCGGTAACCGGTGTGGCCCATCTCGATCCGGACGACGGCGCTGCCCGAGGTATCGGTCAGCTGGCCCTGGCCGCGCACGATCATCCGCGTCGTGCCGTCGGGCGCGACGTCGAGCAGCTTGGCGAAGATGTCGGTCGACGGTGCCGTGGACCTGACGCACAGCCACAGGTCAACCGGCCCGGCCAGGTCAACCGGCGAGCCGGCCGGCTCGCCGACGAAGCTGAGCACGTCAGGCCGGGCCGCGGTGGCCGACTCGTCGGGGAACTCGTGCAGGAAGGCGAACGAGTTGGGAACGCTGGACGGGACGGGGCGGGCCGGATCGTAGGTCCAGTCCACGCTCTGCTCGCCCACGTCCCGCCCGGCGACGAGACGGCCGTTGGCGGCGGCCGAACCGGGCAGGCCGGCGAGATACAGCCGCTCCAGCCGCGCCTGCGGCGGCGGCCAGGACGGGGACTGACGGTAGCCCTCGTGGCCGAGATGCCACTGGACCCGCGGGATCGTCGCCGGGTCCCGCGTTCCCTTCAGGAAAGCGTCGAAAAAGTCCAGGGCCGGCCCGACGTACTTCGGCAGCATCCGCCCGAGGGCCTGGTCATCGACGCCGTGATCGTCGGCCTCGGCGACGGGAGCGCAGGACAGGTGGTGGTTCTCGTGGTCGACCGAGTCCGCGGTCAGGTACTGCAGCGAGGACCACCCGGGCAGTCCGCACAGCGCCAGGTAGTCGCGCATCGACACGATCGACAGGTTGTCGAACCAGCCCACCGCGTGCAGGACGGGAAGAGGCCGGGCCGAGAACGGGTGGCCGTCAGGAAAGACCGGCACTGGAATGCGCCGCGGGACGGTCAGGTCGTAGCTGGCCGACCTCTTGCCGATGGCCGCGAACGCCGCGTCGAAAATCGCGGTGACGGGCCGCTTGCTCCAGTCGAGCGGGTAGTCCCAGATGTCGTTGTCCAGCCAGTAATGCGACATGTAGTCGGCGTGGACGAGCCACTCCACGTCCCGCACCGTGCCGTCGGCGGGTGGCTGCCCGGGCAGGTTGGCGCTAGTGACCCGCGGCACGATCGCGCGCAGGGCGGAATGGCCGCTGCTGACCGCGGCCCACTGGGTGAACCCGTAGTACGAGTCGCCGAACATGCCGACGATCCCGTTCGACCAGGGCTGCCGGACGATCCAGTCGATGGAGTCGTACCCGTCGTTGGCCTCGTGCACGAATGCGACAGTCGCGCCCTCGGAACGGAACTTGCCCCGTACGTCCTGCACGACCATGGCGTAACCACGGCCGGTGAAGTGCTCGGCCACGCGTTCGAAGAACACATAGCGGCTGTTCTTGTCATACGGCAGCCGGACCAGAACGGCCTCGCACGGGGGGCCGCCGGCCGGTAGGTAGAGGTCGGTGGCCAGCCGCACCCCGTCCCGCATTCGCACCATGTGCTGCGTTGCGCTGTCCGGCACGGGTTCGGCGGTCACCCGATCGGCACGGAATGACATGCGGCATCCTCTCGCCTATACCATGCTATGCCTGGCATCCGCTCATTCAGGGCTGCTCGAGCTCGACCGGCTGCGCACCCGGGCCTGACCCGGCCGCGAGTTCTCGCTTCGCGGCACGGATCGTGATGAACAAGCGGGCGCCACGGGGCGTAGTACCGGTAGTGGGCACTTCGGCATTAGCTTCGACGAGCGGTCCTTCCCGCAAGGGGATGCGTTCCGGGGCCGTCGCATGCATCAGGTCAGGCTCGAAAGGGGGTGCCGCGTCCAGTGACTCCTACTGCTACTCGTGACCGCGTGCCGTGGTCCCGCAGCCGGTGCTGGTTAGCGGGCTAGCTGACGCTGCCCGCTGGCGCCGGGCACTTCAGCTCTGCCTGGCGTCGCTGTGGCTGCTCGACGGCGTGCTGCAGGTCCAAGTGTTCATGTTCGGCGGTGGTTTCGCCCGTATGGTCGGGGCGGCGGCGCGGGGCAACCCGGCGGTGATCGCCGGTCCGGTTTCCTGGGCCGGGCGGCTGATCGGCGAGCACGGCGCGCTAGCCACCTCAGCCATTGCCGTCGCGGAGATCCTGCTCGGGCTGGGCATTGCCTGGCGCCCCACGGTCAGGCTGGCCCTGGCGGCATCTATCGCCTGGGCACTGGGCCTGTGGTGGCTGGGGGAGGGCTTCGGCGGCCTGCTGGTGGCAGGCGCGAGCCCGGTCACCGGCGCGCCGGGTGCCGTCGTCCTGTACGCGGCGCTCGCGATGGTGCTCTGGCCGGCGGGCCCGGCCCGTCCTGGCCGAGCAGCCACCCGGATAGCGGGCGGCGCCGGGACGGGCGGCGCCGCGGCAGGCGGCCTGGCGGCCCGGATGCTCTGGCTGGTGCTGTGGGGCGGCCTGGCCCTGCTCAGTCTGCGCGTCGCCGTCTGGTCGCCGGGGGCGCTGCGCGGGACAATCATGACGGGGGCCGACGGCCAGCCACGATGGCTGGCATCGGCCGATGCCACGGTGGCCGGCTTGCTGGCCCATAAAGGCGCGCAGGCCGGCCTGGTGCTGGCCGGCCTGCTGGCCGTGATCGCATCCGGGGTGTTCTGGCCGGCCCGCGCACGCCGGGTCATCCTGGCCGTCGCGGCCCTGCTGGCTGTCGTGCTCTGGGTCGCTGGCCAGAACTTCGGCGGGGTCTTCAGCGGCATGGCCACCGACCCAAGCTCCGGACCGCTGCTCCTGCTGCTTGCCCTGGCGTACTGGCCGCTGCCTGCGGCCGGCGAGGCGGTCAGCGAGGCCGCCAGCCAGGTCCGCGCGGCCCGCCCGGGGGCCGGCCGCGGATTCCTGGCTGCCCCCGTGGTCAGGCGGGACATCGACGTGATGAACGTGGCGATGGCCGTCGCGATGGTCTCGATGCTGGCCGGGCGGCCGAGCCCGCTGCTCGACCGCGCCTGGGTGCTCACCTTCACGGCCGCCGCGGCATGGTTCGCCGGTCACGCGATCGGCGGCTGGCGGCGGCGGTCGGTGCCCGGCCAGCACATAATGCACCTGCTGTCGTGCGGCGCGATGCTGGTCATGCTCCTCGCCCCGCGGGCCGGGGCGAGCCCGATGGGCCCGATGAGCCCGGCGGAGCGGCCGGGCGCTCGGCAGTGATGCCGGCGGCCGAACTCCGGCGGCCACCGGCGCAGCCGCTGCCGGACCTGGCCGGGAAAGCTTGTCCGGCCCGGTCTGCCCGCGGCTGAGGATCTCCTGTCAGGTGGCGATGGGGCTGGCGATGGCGTGCATGCTCATTCAGATGGTCTGAGCGCGCCGCCTGCCAGCCGGCCGGGCACGGCCGGTGGCGCTGCCTCGGCCGCTGCCTTAGCCGGCCTGCACGGGCAGGCCGGCCTCGGCCCAGGCCACGAAACCGCCGGCCAGGTCGGGTGCGTTCCGCAGGCCGAGGTCCTGTAGCGACGCGGCGGCCAGGCTGGACGAGTAGCCCTCGGAGCACATGATGATCAGGTGCACGTCGTATCCGGTGGCCTCGGGGAGCCTGGCGTCAGAGCGGGGA
>JADGPC010000423.1 GCA_017882645.1 Streptosporangiales bacterium
CATGCTAGCTCAGCACCTTTTCTGGGTGCCTGAGTTAGCAGTGTGCTACGGCACAGCGTGGTTGTGACGGGGGGGCAACGCTGAATACCTGGGGAATTCACCGTCCAAAACGGAAGAGTAGCGCTAGCGCCGGGATTACCCTGGCCTCCGCAATGAGCCTGCTGTCCTGGCTCGCCCTGGGAAGCGGCCACGCGAGCGCCGATGCGCTGGCGCTATGCGGGAATGCCGGCACGGCGCCTCCCATCCAGCACGTCGTCGTCGTCATGCTGGAGAACCGGAGCTACAGCCAGGTCATGGGGAACTCGAGCGCGCCCTACCAGACCTCGCTGGCTAGCCAGTGCGGGGTCGGTACGGCAGCGTTCGGGGCGACCCACAGCTCGGCCGCGAACTACCTGGCCCTGTCGGCGGGCGAGTATCCGGCCGCTAGCCCGCCCGGCTGCGGCAGCGTCGGCGCGTGTGCTGACGGATCCAGCAATCGTTACCACCAGCTCGACTCGGCCGGCCTGAGCTGGAACGCCTTCATGGAGTCCATGCCGTTCGCCTGCGCTCCGATCTCCGGCGGCGCCTACAGGATCGGCCACAACCCGGTCCTTTTCTACTCTGACATCCCAGCCGCCGAGTGCCAGGCTAATGATCTGCCAGTCAGTAATCTGACCGCGCAGTCCGGCGCATTTTGGAATGATCTTCAGAACCAGACGCTGCCGTCTTTTAGCTTGATTTCTCCTAATCTGAATAACGACGGCGAGGGTTCCGGCGGCACCGCCGCGCAACTGCTGGCCGCGGATACGTGGCTGCAGGCATTTGTCGGACTGGTCCGGCAGTCCGCCAGCTACCAGGCGGGCAACACGGTCGTGCTCATTACCTATGACGAGGGCCGCGGCTCCGACACCACGACGGGCGAGGACTGCACGAACAAGAGCATGGACCTGCCGGTCACCAACGGCGTCAGCGCTCACCAGGAATCGTGTCACGTGCCGCTGCTGGTGATCTACCCGTATACCCCCGCCGACACCCAGGACGGCACCTTCTTCGACCATTACTCGATCACCAGGACAGTCGAGGACATCTTCGGCCTGCCGTACCTCGCTCATGCCGGAGATGCCCAGACCAGCAGCCTGCTCGGCCACTTCGGGCTGCCAGCGGGCGCGACCTCGCCGAGCCCGTCGCCCTCCCCCACCAGCTCGCCGACGACGAGCCCGTCGACCTCCCCAAGCACCTCGCCATCCCCCAGCACCTCACCTTCGCCGAGCCCGTCGCCATCCCCGAGTCCCACCGCGACCAGCTGCCCGCCGACGCCCGGCGGCAGCACCGAGCTGTCCGGCAACGTGAGCCTGGAGAGCGGCCAGGATGGGTGGACCGGCACTTACGCCAGCGGGTCGGCGGTCACCAGAATCCAGCCCGGAGGCGGCAGCTACGACGGAAGCTGGGCGCTGCAGATCGCACCGAAGTCCGGGGGTTCGGGAACCGCCGGCGTCAACAACGTCAGCCCGATCTGGGTGCCAGGGCCACCTGGCACCAGCACGACCGCGGGCGCGACTTACACGGGGAGCGCCTTCGTGCATGCCAGCCTGGCGGGCGAGACGGTCTCGCTGCTGGTGCGCGAGACGACGCCCTCCGGCTCGGGAGTCGGCTACCACACCACCACGCTGACGCTGCCCGACACGGCCTGGCATCAGATCAGCTCTGCCTACACGGCCAAGAACTCAGGTGACCTGATCCGGTACAGCCTGTACGTGAGCAATTTCGCCAACTCAAGCCAGAACCTCCTCGCCGACTGCCTCAGCCTGCAGCACTGACCGGTACATCACACCGCCGTCGCGCCGAAGCGAGCGGCTGACGCATCATGATGAGGTGGACACTGATCAGTTCGAGCCGCGCGAAGGCGGCATCAAGATCATTTTCGACGTACCCGCCAGCCGCCAGCATCAGTCGGAGGCAGCCGGTCCCGGGTCGAGCCACGCCGCGGGGATCTCCGCCGAGTCGGTCAGGCGCAGCTTGCGGCGGGCGCGCTCGTAGAACGTGGTGCGGCCCAGCCGGACCACGCGCGCCGCGGCCGGGCGCCCCCGCAGGTCGAGCTGGTCGCCAGGCCCGGCGTACCCGGCGACCACGCCGTCGACCTCCACGGCGAGGCGGCCGCTGGCCGCCAGGATCTGCAGCGTGACCGTGTCACTCGCGGAAACCACGACGCCACGGTTATAGGCCGAGTGCGGCGCCGCGGGAGTGACCAGCAGCGCCTCGACCGTCGGGCTCACGATCGGGCCGCCTGCTGAGAAGCTGTAGGCGGTCGAACCCGTCGGGGTGGCGACGACCACGGCGTCGGCCGCGTAGCTGACGAACGGGTGGCCGTCGACCAGCACGGCCACGACAGCCGATCCCTGGCCGGGGACACGGACGACGGCGACGTCGTTGAACGCGGTGATGGCGTGGCCGCCGAGCGCGCCGTCGACGGCCAGCCGGGGCTCGATCGTGAACTCCCGGCTGTCGATGGCCGACAGCGCGGCCGGCAAGTCCGCCACGTCTACTTCGGCCAGGAACCCGAGCTTGCCCAGGTTCACGCCGAGGACCGGGGCGCGCTGCCGGTCGGCCAGCCGCATCGCCCGCAGCATCGTCC
>JADGPC010000424.1 GCA_017882645.1 Streptosporangiales bacterium
CCTCGCGGCTTCCTATGTGGTCAACCACCGCTCGACGGGTCCCGGGCTCACGGCGGGAAATGGGACGTGCTGGCCGGCGCGATACTGTAGCCCGGCAAGCAGCCGGGCCCGGGGTCGTAGCAGCTCGCCCGGTACGCTCACCCGATGCCTCGCGCGCTCATCATCGGCGGGACTGGCTCGGTCGGCCGTGCCACTGCCCGCCGCCTGCTCTCGGCCGGCTGGGACGTCGGCCTGACCGGCCGCGACCCGGCCAGGATGCCGGCTGACATCGCAGCGGCGGGCGGCACGTTCACCGCCGCGGACCGTGCCGATGCCGGACGGCTGGCTGAGGCCCTCGGCGACGGCGCTGACCTGCTGGTCGACTGCCTCTGCTACGGTGCGGGCGACGCGACATCGCTGCTGCCGCTGGCCAGCCAGGTGACGTCGACCGTGATGATCTCCGGCAAGGCGGTCTACGCGGACGCCGCCGGGCGGCACGCTAACTCGGCGGTCAAGCCGCGATTCGGCGCCCCGGTCAGCGAGACCCAGCCGACTGTCCCGCCCGGGGACGAAGGCTACGGCGAGCGCAAGGTGGCCGCGGAGCAGGTCCTGCTCGGCAGCGGGCTGCCGGTGACGGTGATCAGGCCCGGCCTGATCCACGGCGACGGAGCGCGGATGCCGGGCGAATGGGTCTTCGTCAAGCGCGTGCTTGACCGGCGGCCGCGGATCTTCCTCGCCCATCCCGGCGCGGTGAACCAGACCACCGCGGCGGCCAACCTCGCGGCTCTGATCGAGGTGGTCGCGGCAAAGCCGGGGCGACGGATACTCAACGCGGCTGATCCGGACGCGCCGAGCGCGCTGGAGATCGGGCGGACGATCGCGCGTTATCTCGGCCATGCCTGGCACGAGGTGCTGCTCGACGAGGCGGCCGGGCCCGTCGGCGGGCACCCGTGGGAGGCGCCCCACCCGGTCGTGCTCGACACGGCCGCTGCCGCCTCGCTCGGCTACGAGCCGGCCGGCGATTACGCGGCCACGGTGACCAGCGAGGTGGACTGGCTGGTGCGCGCCGCCGCCGGCGGTGCGAGCACTCGTGCCATCGGCGATCTCGACGACGAGTTCTTCGGGCCGATGCTCGACTACGCCGCCGAGGATCAGTATTACGCCGGATCGGCGTGCGGCTGAGCCACCAGCGACTCCGGTATCGCGATCGGCTCGGTATCGGGCCGCCGCGTCTCTGGAGCGAGCAGGCCGGCCAGCGCGGCCAGGCCCAGCACGCACGCCGCCAGGAAGAACGCCGCGTCGTAGGAGACCGCGTCGACCAGGAAGCCGACCGCTACCGGGCCGGCGACCGTGCCGATATCGCCGGCCATCTGATAGGAGGCGATCACCGTCCCGCCCTGGCCGGCTTGCTGGCCCTTCCCGCCGATGATGTCGCCGATCATCGCCGACGGCGCGACGTCGAGCAGCCCGGAACCGAGCCCGAGCACCGCGAGAGCCGCGAGGAAGCCCCACAGTCCTGGCAGCAGTGCGAGCATGACCATGCTGGCCCCGCTGATCAGGCAGCCGGCCACGATGACCGGCCGACGGCCGATCGTGTCGGCGAACCGCCCGCCGGGCAGCAGGGTCGCGGCGTTCAGCGCGGCGACGACGAGGAACCCGATTCCCGTCCACGACGGGGACTCGTGCAGGACGGCGCCGACGAACAGCGGGACGATGGCGCTGCGCACGCCCATCACGGCGAAGCCGTCGGCCAGGTTCGCTGCCGCTGCCGCCCGGTACGCCCGGCTCCGCAGGGCACCGATGATCTCGGCCAGCGGCCGTTCCGCGCGCGACCTCGCGCCAGCCGCCCGGCGGTCGCTGTCCCGCAGCCTGACCGCGGCAATGCCGGCCGGCACCAGCAGCAGGGCGCCGTAGATGAAGAACGGCGCCCGCAGCGACCACGCGGCGACCAGCCCGCCGATCGCGGGACCGCTGATGCCGCCGAGCAGGAAACCGCCGGTATACAGCCCGCTGGCTCGTCCTCTGAGCTCGGACGGCACGCTGCGCAGCAGCAGCGTCTGCGCGCTGACGCTGAACATCGCCGAGCCGAGGCCGCCGATCCCGCGCAGCGCGATCAACTGGCCGAACGACCCGGAGAAGCCGGCCAGTATGCTGCTCACGGCCACGATCGCGATGCCGGCGGTCATCGTCCGGTGCTCGCCGAACCGGTCGACCAGCCGTCCGGCAGGCAGTGCCCCGAGGATCCGCATCAGGGCGAACGCGCTGATCACGCTGGCCGCGGCCGTCGTGCTGACCCCGAACTGAATGGCGAACTTCGGGATGCCAGGAGCCACGATCCCGTACCCGAGCGCGACGGTGAACGAGACCGAGCTGAGGATCGCCACTTCGCGCGGGAGATCTCTGAACAATCCAGGGCGGCGCGGCACAACAGGCATTGTCGCAGGCCCCTGGCTGGTGCCGGCGACCCCGGGGCGGCTACGGAACATCGCTAACTGTCCGAGTCTGCTGTGATACTGGACTCGTGCTTGGAGTACCTCACAGCGAGCTGGTCGGCCGGGAAGCCGAGCTGAGCCATCTGCTCGCAATGCTGCGATCGGCCGAGTCGGGCCGGCCCGTCGTGACCCTGATCAGCGGCGATGCTGGCGTGGGCAAAACCAGGCTGGTAACCGAGCTTGCTGCGCGCGCACGCGCGGATGGCTTCACCGTCCTGTCCGGGCGCTGCGCCGAGCTCGGCGACGCCGTGCCGTACCTGCCGCTGGCCGACGCCTTGCGGGATGCCACGACCGGCCCGTCTCCCGGCGGTGTCCTGCTCGATGCGCTGGCGGCCCGGCCGGTGCTCTCCCGCCTGCTGCCGGACCGCGACGAGAGCCAGCCAGCCGGCGGTGACATGCCGGGCCTGGTTCAGCAGCAGCTCTTCGGCGCCGTGCTCGGGCTGCTCGCCGAGCTGGCCGTCGCCAGCCCGGTCCTGCTGGTGCTCGAGGACGTGCACTGGGCCGACCAGTCCACCCGGGACCTGCTGACCTTCCTGAGCCGGATGCTGCACTCCGAGCGGCTGGCCGTCGTCGCCACCTACCGGTCGGATGACATCCACCGCAGGCATCCGCTGCGGCCGCTGGTCGCCGAGCTGCTCCGGCTGCCCAGCGTCAGCTCGGTCGATCTCGGGCCGCTGACGGCATCGGCCATGGCCCAGCACCTGACGACGCTGTCGTCGCGGCAGCTCGACGCTCAGGCGATCGACCGGATGATCACCAGGGCCGAGGGCAACGCGTACTACGCCGAGGAACTGCTCGCCGCCTCGTCGGCAGGATCTCAGCTGCCGGCCGGCCTGTCGGACCTGCTGCTGGCCAGGATGGAGCGACTCTCCGCCGCGAGCCAGCAGGTGCTGCGGACCGCTGCGGTCACGGGCCGCAGGGTCGACGACGAGCTGGTCAGGCGGGCGTCCGGACTCGACGAGCTGGTCTACGACAGCGCCGTCAGGGAGGCCGTCGCCCACCAGCTGCTGGTGCCCGACGGCGAGCAGGGCTACTCGTTCCGGCATGCCCTGCTGCGCGAAGCCATCTATGCCGACCTGCTGCCCGGCGAGCGCACCAGGCTGCACGCGCGCCTCGCCGACCTGCTGGCCGACGAGCGGCGGCTCGCCGAGGTTCCCGGCACCGCCGCGGAGCTCGCGCACCACTGCCTGGCGAGCCATGACATCCAGGGCGCGTTCTCCGCCTCCGTCCTGGCCGGCGAGGAGGCGGAACGGCTCGCCGCGCCGGCCGAGGCGCACCGGCACTACGACCAGGCGCTCTCGCTGTGGGAGCGAGTCAGCGATCCGGAGAAGCTCAGCGGCCTCGGCCGGGGCAAGCTCGCGTTCCGCTCGGCGGTCAGCGCGGCGGACGGGGGAGACCTGGCGCGGGCGGCCGGGCAGCTGCGCCGCCTGCTCGGTTACCTGACCGAGAACACGGACCGGGTGCTGCTGTGCCGGGTCCAGGAACGGCTGTCGTATTTCCTCAACGACCTCGGCGAGGACCCGGCGGCAGCGGCCGCGGGCGAGGCGGCGGTTGACGCTCTCCCGCCCGACCCGCCGACCTGGGAGCACGCCAGGGCGCTGGCCACCCATGCGCGCGCGCTGCTTGGCTTCCCCGACCACGAGGCGGTCGCCGGTGCCCGCGCGGAGCAGGCGCGGGCGGCAGCGCAGGCGGCGGGAGCCCCGTGGGTCGAGGCCGATGCGCTGGTGACGCTCGGGCTGATCAGCGAGCGAGCAGGGCGGATCGCCGACGCGGTGGCCTTGTTCAGCACGGCGCATCGGCAGGCAGCCGAGTCGAAGGTACTCGGGGTCGAGCTCCGCGCCACCTACCAGCTCGCCAGGCTCCAGCTGGAGCAGGGCGATCTCGCGAGCGCTGCGCAGCACGCACATGAGGGTACCGAGCGGGCGAACGGCGCTGGCCTCGGCCTCGCGCAGTACGGCATCGACCTGCAGTACCTGCACTACCTCGCGCACTTCGCCGACGGTGCCTGGGATCACGCGCAGCAGATCGCCGACGGGTTCGCGGTCCGGGTAACGAGCCCGGCTGAGGCCCGCCTGTCGGCGATGGCGCTGTTCATCGCCGTCGCCAGGGGGCTGCCGATCGTGGAGGAGCGGCACGTATGGCTGGAGCCAATGTTCGCGCGCGACGGATTCGTCGAGTACATCACCCGCGGGCTGCTGGCCGAGCGTGCGCTGTGGCGAGGTGACGCGGCGGCCGCGGTCGCGGAAGTCGAGGCGACGATCCGGGTGATCGAGGAGATCGACGAGGGCTACCACAGTCCGCAGCTGATCCGGGTGGCGGCGGTCGGGCTCGGCGCGCTTGCTGACCTGGCCGGATCGGCCAGGACCACGGGCGAGCACGACCGCCTGGCGAGCGTGCTCGAGCAGGCCGGCGCAGTGCTGGAGATCGCCAGGGAAGGCGCGGCTAACCCGCGCATGCCAGGATTCGCGCTCGGCGTGGACGGCCGGGGCTGGCTGGCCCGGGCGGAAGCCGAATGGAGCCGGGCCAACGGCCACAACGATCCCGCCGCCTGGCAGGGCGTCGTCGATGCGTTCGGCGAGGGATTCGTCTATGAGACCGCGCGGTCGCGGTGGCGGCTGGCCGAGGCGCTGGCCGAAGCGGGCGACCGGGAATCCGCCGGCCAGCAGTGGCTGCAGGCCAAGAGCGTCGCGGACGAACTGCGCGCGGCCCCGCTCCAGGCGGCCCTCGCCGACCTGGGCCGTCGGGCCAGGATCGGTACCGCGGCCCGGGCGACCGGGCACGGCGGGCGCGGGCCGCTGGCCGGCCTGACCGACCGCGAGCGCGAGGTTCTCCGGCTGCTGGCGACCGGCCACAGTAACAAGGAGATCGGCACTGAGCTGTTCATCTCGCCTAAGACTGTCAGCGTCCATGTCTCCAACATCCTGGCCAAGCTGCGGGCGGCGAGCAGGACCGAGGCAGCCGCGATCGCGCACCGCGAGGGCCTGTAACGGCAGCGCAGTCGGGCCGGAAATGCGGACGGCCCCGGGTCGCGTCTCGTGCGATCCCGGAGCCGTCCGCCTGGTGGTCTGGTGTCACTGCCCGATGGTCACGCGGCCCGGGCGGATAGCGGCGGGCAGGGAAGCTGCGGGCACGGTGCCGGGGCGGCCAGCTGGACGGGGCGGGTAGCAGGGCCGGCGGTGATCACGCCGCGCCGGGCGCGGCGTGCCTGACGGGCACGCCGCGACCGGGTGGCGTCAGCCTGCATGTCCTTGACATGCTCGGCAGCTGCCATAGCGATGATCTGCGGATGCATTGCAACCTCCTGAGTGTCGGGCCTTCGTGGCCCGGTGATACTCAGAATCGCGGTAAGGCACCTGCGACCGCATCGGGAAGATGTCCTATCTCTGCCTGCCCGGCCGCCTTAGTTCATGGATCGCACCGAGGTCAGGTCTGCTGCGGCGCCGCCCAGGGCGTCGGCGCTGCTTAAAGAGGCCTCGGGGAGCACACGCGAGTCCTCGTAGCCGATCAGGCCGTAGCGCATGGCGGTCATCAGGGCCTGCGCGCGGTTCGTCGCACCCAGCTTGTCGTACAGCCGCGCGACGTACGTCTTCGCCGTCGACTGGCTGATGTACATAGCGAGGGCAATGGCCGGGATCGACAGGCCGTCGCGCAGCAGTTGCAGCACTTCGGCCTCTCTCGGGCTGAGCGCCAGTCGCACCCTGATCGTCCGCCGCCTGGTAATCGCGACGGCCAAGCCAGCGGCCGTGAAGGACGACGCCGCGACCGCGGCGTGCCGGATCGCGGCCAGGACTTCCTCGACCGGCGCTGTCTTGGCGACGAACGCCGAGACGCCAGTCTCCATCGCGCGGAATAGCACGTCGTCCTCGCCGCGGGAGGTGAGCATGACGATGCCCAGGCCGGCGTACCTATCGCGGAATTCTCTCGCGACACGCATGCCGTCGCCGTCAGGCAGCGTGGAGTCGATCGTCACAACGTCTGGGCCGTACTGAGCGATCGTCTCCCTGGCCATTGCCGCGCATCCGCATTCAGCCACGATTTCGATGTCGGGCTGCTGTGCGACTAAATGGCTGAGGCCATACCTGGTCAGGGTGTGGCCATCGATGATGGCAAGTCGAATCGTCACCGCGAACCCCCCGGGCTCTGTCGAAGGTGCGTCAGCAGAGACCCTGTTCTCGAGCGGGCAGTATGGGCGCGCCATTCACCTGGAATGTCGCTGGCGCGGCAACAGACAGTAAACGTCCTGCTGCGGTGCCCAGTTTGCAGTACCTTCCCATTGTTGTCGTTCTGTTATGTACCGTGCGGGACTAGTCACCACTTGCTGGCCAGAACCGCCAGTAATGCCCCGCTCAGCATGTAAGGACCAAAGCTGATCATGCTCTTTCTGGAGATCCTCCGGCCGGCGAGCAGAGCGAGGCTGACGGCCGCGGCCATGACGAATCCGAGGCTCGCCCCCGCGATCAGGGTGCGCCAGCCGAGCCAGCCGAGAACGAGGCCGAGCAGGCCGGCCAGCTTGATGTCGCCGCCACCTAGCTGACCGGAGCTCAGCAGGCCGAGCAGCAGGTACGCAGCGCCAAGGGCGAGTCCGCCGAGCAGCGCGCGGACGAACGCCCCCCAGGTGCCGCCGGGCACTGCGGCCAGGCCGAGCAGGATGATAAGCGCCGGATAGGCAGGCAAGGTGAGCCGGTCAGGGAGCCGCTGCACGGCGACGTCGATCTGGGTCAGCGCGACGCCGAGTACGCCGAGGTAGGCGAACGCCGCGGCGGCTGGCTGGAATCCGATCCTGGCCAGCAGCAGCGCCAGGACGGCGGCCGAGGCCAGTTCGATCGCCATCGCCGCGCCGATCCAGCATCCGCAGTGCTCGCACCGCAGCCCGGGTCGTTCGAGCAGCGCGGTCGCGCACTCGCGGCAGCTTGTCTCCTCTGGCTCACCGCTGCGAACAGACAACCGCGCCACGTCACCGCGCAGCACGGTACCCGCCGGCAGCCCGATGACCGCGCCAGCGGCGGCCCAGATCAGGTTCATAATGCCTAGCAGGTGCCCGGGAAGCTAACAGGTGTGCATTTTGCGGTCAATACCTGATCATCCTCACTGCCATTTCGGCCGTAAAGACATTTCGGCCGTCACGACTATTTCCGTGTCGGCCGATCAGATGACATGTCATCCGACAAGACGAACTTATCGATGCGTTGCCTATAAGTCACTCTCGGTCATGATCGACCCTATACGCTGCCCGATACCAAAGCAGCATGATCCGTCCAGCTAGGCGCGGATTACTCACCAGCCCGTCGAAGGAGTTCCTATGCTCAAGCACCTCGTGTCACTCAACAACCGCCTCGCCCAGCTTCGCGGCGACGAGCGCGGCGTGACGTCCGTGGAGTACGGCCTGATGGTCTCACTGATCGCGATCGCCATCATCACGGCCGTCACCCTGGTCGGCACCCAGTTGACCGCCCTGTTCAACAATGTCGCGGCGTCGCTCTGACGAGCAGCCTTCAGAAGGCCCGCACCGAGGTCACATCTCAGTTGCCAGCGGTCACCCGGCAGGAGAGGTCTTGTGATCAGCGGCGCCGTGGCCGTGTCCGGACAGGCCGCCAGCAACAGGTCCGTGCAGATCGCCGGTGCCTTCCTGGCGCGATGCGCTCTGGCGGGCGGGGCGGCTCGGCCGCCCCGCCCGCACGCCAGACTGAGAAGGAGTGGCCGACATGAGACGGCGATTGTTCGGGCCGCATGACGGGGGCGCCGCCGCCGTCGAGTTCGCGCTCATGCTCCCGCTGCTGCTGCTCCTCCTCTTCGGCATCATCGACTTCGGCCGGGCGCTCAACGCGCAGATCACCATCACGCAGGCGGCCAGGGAAGGGGCCAGGCTCGCGGCGCTCAACCTGCCGAACGTGACGAGCCGGACCCAGGCCGCGGCGACCGGACTCAGCGGCGTCGGCGTGACCATCGTGACGGCGTGCCCGGCGGGTCCGTCTGGTCCTCCTCCTCCTCCTCCTCCTCCTCCTCCAGGATCTGCGAATGCGGACGTCAAGGTCAGCTACACCTTCAAGTTCATTACGCCGATTGGCGCGATCGCCAGGCTCTTCGGCAAGTCGGGACCTGGATCTCCGCTCACGCTCACGGCCGAGGGGGTCATGCCATGCGAGCCCTGACCGGTGGCCTGGCCGGTCCGATGCTCCGCCTGCTCGGTCACGATGACAGGGGGGCCGTAGCCGTGCTCGTCGCGATCCTGCTCGGCGGCGGTGTCCTGCTCGGCATGGCTGCCCTGGTCGTCGACGTCGGACAGCTGTACGTCGAGCGAGCCCAGCTCCAGAACGGCGCGGACGCCGGTGCGCTGGCCGTGGCCAAGACCTGCGTGCACGGCCCAGGCCCGTGCACGCCGGGAGCAGCCCAGCTTTACGCGAACCTTAACTCCGCCGACGGCACCTCCGCCGTCAACCTGGTCTGCGGTTCAGCGAACCTCGGCGCCTGCCCGGCGAGCACCGGGAAGATCTACGACTGCCCGCCGGCCCCGCAGCCCGGCATCAACTACGTCGACGTGCATACCGGGACGCTCACGGCCAGCGGCTCGACCTTGCTGCCGCCGTCCTTCGCCCGCACCCTCCTCGGCCAGAAGAACTACGGCGGCTCGACCGTCTTCGCCTGCGCACAGGCCGAATGGGGGCCGCCGTCGGCTGCCAGCGGCCAGGCCCTGACGATCTCGGCCTGCGAATGGGATCAGGCGACCAAGAACGGAACGTTGTTCGCGCCACCGCCGCCCTACCCGCCGAACCCGCTTCCGCAGCCCTCAGCCGACCGGGTGCTGAAGCTGCACGCCGCGGCAGGCGGCGGCTGCACCACGGAGCCCGCAGGAGCGGACGGGCCCGGCTTGTTCGGCTGGACGGCCGATCCGAACAGCACCTGCACGACGCCGATTATCAACGGTGCGTTCGGCGGCAATACCGGCGGCAACGCCTCCCTGGCCTGCCAGCAGGTAATGGCCGCTGACCAGGCCAACCGTACCGTGGTCTTCCTGCCGATCTATGTCTCTGTCAGCGGCAGCCAGGCCAGCGAGACCTACACGCTCAAGGGGTTCGCGGCGTTCGTCATCACGGGCTATAACCTGCCGGGCTTCACCGCATCGGACTGGCTCAACGCGGCGAACAACTGTAAGGGCTCGACTAAGTGCATCAACGGTTACTTCATCCATGTTCTCGTACAAAAGCCAGGACCAATCGGCGGCCCGGATCTCGGCGCGGACACCATCAGGCTGGCCGGCTGAGCCAGCTTGCGGAAAACGCAGAGCAGAGCAGGCACGGAAGCGGAGAAGAGGAATCTTGACCCGTCGAATTCTGACCATCGTCCTGGCGATCGCCCTGGCCGCGATCGGTACCGGAGCGGTGCTGGTCTACGCCAAGTCGGCCGACCAGCGAGCCATCGCCGGGCAGAAGGCGGTGACCGTACTGGTGGCGACGCAGCAGATACCGGCCGGCACGCCCGCGAAGGCGGCACTGGATAACGGCATGCTCGCCAGGCAGAAGCTGCCCGCAGCCGCCGTGCCCGCCGACGCGGTCAGGTCGCTCACGAGCAACCTGGCGTCACTCGTTGCGAGCGCGAACATCGCCTCCGGCGAACTGCTGCTGCGTCCGATGCTGGTCACGGCTGTCGCGGCGACATCCGGCGTGGCCATTCCAACCGGGATGATGGCCGTCACCATCGCGCTCTGCGTTCCCGAAGCGGTAGCGCGATACGTCTACCCCGGCTCGGAAGTGGCGCTCTTCGACACCTTCATCAAGAGCGGCTCGGCGACCGCGCAGTGGAGCTGCGGCAGCAAGTCGATCCAGAGCACCGCCACGGCCACGGTGGTCACCAGGATCGTGCTCACGAAGGTGCGGGTCCTGTCCGTCGGCGAAGCGGCGCCAGTCACATCGGCCGGCTCGATCACGAGCACCGCCTTCGGGCAGACCACCAGCAGCACCGACCAGGCCACCCAGAATGAGGTACTCGTGACCCTGGCCGTCGATCAGCCCGACGCCGAGAGGGTGATCAACCTCGCCGAAGCCGGCCTGCCGTACCTGTCGCTGCTCACCAAGTCCTCGGTGACCGGAAGTGACCCGAAGCTCCAGCCCTTGTTCCCGCCGGTCAGGTGAGAAAGTAGCCATGCCTATCCTCTGCGAGCTGCATGCGTCCGCCAGGGACCTGGTCCAATCCTTCGGCGGCACGGTGCGCGCCGCGAACACCCTGCAGGCCGCGGCTCAGCTGCTGGAGAGTGATCCGGCCGAGACACTAGTGGTGATCGGTCCGGACACCCCCGTCGGGGAGGTACTGAGGTTCGCCGCCACGCTACGGCTGATCAGGCCCGCCGTCGGCGTGATCCTGGCCAGGGAATATGTCGACGTCACCCTGCTCACCCATGCGCTGAGAGCCGGCATCAGGGAGGTGGTCCCGGCCGGTGACGCGGCGGCTCTCGCGGCCGCCTGCCAGCGGTCCAGCCAGATCTCGATGAGCCTGCTCAGCACGGTGGCGACCGAAGCTCCGCAAGGCAGGGACGGGCAGATCGTCACGGTGTTCGCCGCCAAGGGCGGCTGCGGCAAGACCACCCTGGCGGTCAACCTGGCCGTCGCGCTGGCCCGGCAGAGCGACCGGCGGGTATGCATCGTGGACATCGACCTGGCGTTCGGCGATGTCGCGATCAGCGTGCAGCTGGAACCGGCCAAGACGATCGTGAACGCGCTGCCGATGGCCGGTCACCTGGACGAAACCGGCGCGCTGTCGCTGCTCACCCGGTACCGGGCCAATCTTTTCATGCTGCTGGCCCCCACCACGCCAGGAGACGCGGAGAAAATACCCGCCTCCCTGATCGGCGAGCTGCTGGTCGTGCTCCGCACGATCTTCGACTACGTGGTCGTCGATACGCCTGCGCAGTTCAGCGAGCACGTGCTGATTGCCATGGATAACTCGGCGCACCACGTGCTGCTCACGACCCCCGACGTGCCGGCGCTGAAGAACCTCAGGATCACCCTCGACATGCTCGACCTGCTCTCCTATCCGCGGCAGATCCGCTCGGTCATCCTGAACCGCTCGGATTCCAAAGTCGGCCTGAACCTCGAGGACGTCGAGCGGGTGGTCCGGTGGCCGATCGCCGCGCATGTACCTTCCAGCCGCGAGGTTCCCATTTCGATCAACAAGGGCACGCCGCTGACGCTCGCCAATCCCGGTCACCCAGCCAGTCAGGCCATCGCAAGATTCGCCCAGCAGCGGCTCCTGGAGCCCGGGAGCGCTGCCGGGGCTGCTGCGGGCGGGCGACCGGCCAGGACTAAGGGCAGGAGGCGGTCGGGTTGAGCCTGTCCGACCGGCTGGCCCAGCGGATGACGCAGAGCGCCTCGTCGCCTGAGCAGCCGGGCGGCACGCACCGGCGACTGGAACAGCCGGCTGGCCAGAGCCGGCGAGCCGGGCGGACGGTCGACCCGTTCGCGGGGGTCAAGCGCAGCGTCCACGAGGGCCTGCTGGAGGTCCTCGGCCCGAAGCTTTACGACGCTCACCTTGACCAGAGCGAGCTTGAGCTCCAGGTGACGCAGACGCTTCAGGCCGTGCTGCAGCGAGACGAGACGCCGCTGACGGTCGCCGACCGGGCGCGGGTGGCTCAGGAGGTCGCGGACGAGATCCTCGGTCACGGCCCGCTGGAGCCTTACCTGCGTGACCCGGACATCTCCGAGATCATGGTCAACGGCCACGACCAGATCTACATCGAGCGCGACGGCCGGATCTATCCCGTGTCGGCGGCGTTCACCGGCGAGGCACACCTGCGCCGCACGATCGACAAGATCGTCGCCCGGGTCGGCCGGCGAGTAGACGAGTCGAGTCCGATGGTCGACGCCAGGCTGCCCGACGGCAGCCGCGTCAACGCCGTCGTACCGCCAGTCGCGCTCGACGGCTCGCTGCTGACGATCCGTAAGTTCGCTGCCGACCCGTTCACGGTGAACGACCTCATCGGGTTCGGCACTATGACGCCGGAAGTCGCCGAGCTGCTGCAGGCTTGCGTGCGCGGCCGGCTCAACATCGTGATCGGCGGCGGGACCGGCTCGGGAAAGACGACCACGCTGAACGTGCTGTCGTCGTTCGTCCCGCCCGACGAGCGGATCGTGACCATTGAGGACGCCGCGGAACTGCAGTTGCGCCAGGAGCATGTACTGCGGCTGGAGTCGCGGCCAGCCAGCCTGGAGGGCACGGCCCAGGTCACCATCCGTGACCTGGTCCGCAACTCCCTGCGTATGCGGCCCGACCGGATCATCATCGGCGAGATCCGGGACGGTGCCGCCCTCGACATGCTGCAGGCGATGAATACCGGCCACGACGGCTCGGTGACCACCCTGCACTCCAACTCGCCGCGTGACTCGCTCGCACGACTGGAGACCATGGTCCTGATGGCCGAGGTGAACCTTCCGCAGCGGGCCATCAGGGAGCAGATGGCCTCGGCCATCGACCTGCTCGTCCATCAGACCAGGCTCAAGGACGGCACCCGGCGGATCACCCATATCACCGAGGTCGAGGGCATGGAAGGTGACGTGATCACGCTGCTCGATGTCTCGTTGTTCGACTTCCGCGCGGGCGTCGACGAAGCGGGCCGGTTCCGCGGAACACTTCACAGCACGGGCCTCCGGCCGCGCTTCGTCGATACCCTGGCTGACCGCGGCATCGCGATTTCGCCCCGGATGTTCGGCGCCGAGAGGCTCACGCGATGAGCGCGACGGGGATCAGGCAGACGGCTCTTGCACTGCCGGCGGCTCAGCTCGGTCAGCCGCGCTGGCACCTGACGACGCCGCTGCTCGAGATGCTCGGCCTTGTCTTCATCGCCTTCCTCGTCCTTGCCCTGTTCGGGCTGAGGTCACTGCTGCGGGCAGGCCGGCGCCCGCACCTGGCTGGGCAGATCGAGCGGTACGGACCTCAGGCGGCCGGAGCGGCAGCCTTGCCCGCTGACCGTGATGGCAAGATAGCGAGCACCGCCGTCGACCTCATGCGTCAGGTGCTGAGCTCGACCAGCTCGGAGCCGAGGCTGGCCCGGCGACTCGACCACGCCGGGGTGAGCCGGCTGCCGGCCGAGTGGGCACTCCTGGGTCTTTGCGTCTGCGCTGGCATGGCTGCCGTCGTAACGGTGGTCGTCGGGAACGTCTTTGCCGGGGTGGTCATCGGTATGCTGCTTGGCTGCCTGGTGATGCGGCTCGTGCTGAGTACCAAGATCAGCCGCCGGCGCTCCGCCTTCGACGAGCAGCTGCCGACCGTTCTCCAGCTTGTCGCCGGCTCGCTGCAGACCGGTCTCTCGCTGTCCCAGGCGCTCGACTCTGTGGTCCGGGAGGACGCACAGCCCGCGTCGGGCGAATTCGCCCGCGCACTGGGAGAGGTCAGGCTCGGCGTGGACCTGGACGCCGCACTCGACGGGGTGGCGGATCGGCTGAACTCCGCCGACCTGCGCTGGGTGATCATGGCGATCAGGATCCAGCGCGAGACGGGCGGGAACCTCGCCGAGGTGCTCCGCAGTACGGTGGCCACGATGCGGGAGCGGGCCTACCTGCGCCGCCAGGTGCGGTCGCTGAGCGCCGAGGGCCGGCTATCGGCTTACGTGCTGCTCGCCATGCCGATCGTGGTCGGCGGCTGGCTCATGTATTCCAGCCCCAGCTACATGCACCCGCTGTTTTCGACGGTCTTCGGGGTGACCTTGCTGATCATCGCCGCCGTCCTCGTCGTCATCGGCGGGTTCTGGATGCGCAACGTGATCAACGTGGAGGTGTGACATGACCGGCTCTGCCCTCCTTCTCGTCGGGGCGGTCTCATTCTGCGCTGGAGCCTTCCTCCTGGTCTTCGTGGCGCTCTCGCGGCGGTCGCAGCCGCGGGGAGTGGCCGGCGCGCTGGCATCGATCGAGCGGCATTACCCTCAGCCGACCGCCGCAACTTCCCTTCAGACCGCGGACAGGGCTGCCGCGCTGCCGGGCTGGGCAAAGAGCCTGGCCGTCCGGCTGTCGCCGGCCGACGCAGCCGGCTCCTTGCAGCGCCGTCTCGATCTGGCTGGCAACCCGGCGGGCTGGACCGCTGACCGGATCCTCGCGCTGAAAGGGATCGCGATCCTGATCGGTGCCGCGGTCGGCGTGCTGTTCGGGGTGCACCAGCCGGCCCTGGCGCTGGTCTATGCGGCCATCGCCGGCGCCTGCGGGTTCTTCCTGCCCGAGGTCCTGCTGTACAACGCGGGGATCAAGCGGCAGGCGCAGATTCTCTCCGCGCTGCCCGATGCGCTGGACATGATGACGGTCTGCGTCGAGGCCGGACTCGGCTTCGACGGCGCGCTGGCTCAGGTCGCCCGCAACACCAAGGGCCCGCTGGCCGAGGAATTCGCCCGGACGCTCCAGGAGATGCAGATCGGCCTGTCCCGCGCCCAGGCCCTGCGCGGCATGGTCGCCCGGACCACCGTGCCGGAACTCCGGTCCTTCGTCGGTGCGTTGGTCCAGGCGAGCGAGCTTGGCATTCCGGTGGCCCGGGTACTACGTGAGCAGTCCTCAGAAATGCGGATCCGCCGTCGTCAGCGGGCCGAGGAAAGGGCGCAGAAGGTGCCAGTGAAGATCATGTTCCCGCTGGTCACCTGCCTGTTCCCGGCACTGCTCGTGATCATCATCGGGCCGGGCGTGATTTCCATCGCGCACTCGCTGTTCGGGCACTAGACCAGATGGCCAGCGTCGCCGCCGGTCGGCGGGTGGATACCGGCAAGCTGATCATGGTCCCGGTTGCGACCCTGGCCCTGCTGATCGACGTCCGCACGGTCATCGCCGGCGCCGACCTGGTCAGCGCCGCCGGCGCGCTCCGGTGGGTGTACGCGATCCTGATGGCCGCGTTCTACGGGCTGATCATATGGTGTTACCTGCGCCGGGGTCCGGCCGTCGCCAGCAGCGGCCTGACCCTCGCCTCGGTAGTCGCGGTGATCGCGACGTTCGCGCCGTTCCCGTTCCCGCTGCTGCACCATAAGCCGCCGGGGCTGGCCGTCCAGGTCATCGCAGATCTCCTCCTGGTCGCCGGGACGACCTGGGCGCTCTGGGCGCTGCGGAGCCTGGGCCGGAACCTGTCGATCATCGCCCAGGCGCGTCAGATTGCCGAGCGCGGCCCGTACCGGCTGGTGCGCCACCCGCTTTACCTGGGCGAGATGGTCTCCCTGCTCGGGCTGGCCGTGGCGGCCGGCTCTACCGCCGCCTTCGCGGCCTGGGCGGTCTTCGTCGCGATGCAGGTCTACCGGGCCCGGCGGGAGGAACAGGTACTGCTCGCGGCGCTGCCCGGATACCAGGCCTACCGGGCCAGGACCGCCGCCCTCGTGCCGGGAGTGTTCTAGCCGCCGGACCGGCCGCCAACCCCCGCCGATCAGGCATGATCGGCAGCGTGCACTACACGAACTTCTTCCTCGGCAGCGTGACCGTCGCCGGGGCGCTGACCGGCCTGCTCTTCGTCGCCCTGTCGGTCGCCCAGGGGCAGGACACCGGCCGGGGATCGGCCGAGCGGCAGGCGGTGGCCGCGACCGCGTTCACCGCCCTGGTTGACTCGCTGTGGATCTCCCTGGTCGCCCTGCTGCCCGGCAACGGCATACCCAAAGTCAGCCTGCTGCTCGGCCTGCTCGGCCTGACCAGCACGGTGGCCCTGATCGTCCGGCTGTGGCGGGCGCGGTCCAGCGAGAAGCTGAGCCACCGATGGCCGGTCTTGCTGCTGCTGATCGTGGTCACGTACGTCGCCCAGGTGGTGACGTCGTTCACCGCCAGCAACCCCCGGGGGAACGGCGCCACGTTTGTGCTGATCTTCTTCGCCGTCGGCATCGCCCGGTCGTGGGAACTGCTCGGCCTGCGCGGCGGCGGCCTGCTCGACTTCCTGGTCAGCCGCGCCGAGTCCGGCAACAGCGATCAGGCCGAATGAATATGCCATCCATCTGGGCGACCAGGGATGGATGGCACATTCATCCGGCACTCAGCCGGTTAGTGGCTGGCCGGGCTACGACACCACGATGGTGAAGTGGGTGGAGCCGGACGCCGAGCCGTCGTGGCCGGTGATCGTGACATTGAACGTGCCGGGAGCCGCCGGGAGGGTGCCGGAGATCTGGCCGTTCGTGGAATGCGCGATCGCGTGGATGGACAGCCCGGTCGGCAGCCCGTTTTCGGTGAAGTGCAACTGCGAGACCTTCGCGGTGTCCAGGCCGGTGATCTTCAGCGAGAACGCCGTTCCGTGGGTCCGGGTCTGGGTGCCCGGGTCGACCAGCGTCACGCGCCGCACCGCCCGCAGCCCGAACGCGGTGGTGCCGTTCGGCGTGCCGAGCCCGGTCGGGCCGTCGAAACCGCGGATGCCGTGGCACAGGTACGCCTGGGCGGTGCCGCAGCTGCCGTTGGCGCCGGAGGTCACGTCGAACAGGTTCTTCGCGTGCAGGTACGGGTACTCGGCCGGGTAGGTGTTCGCGACCGGCGAGCCGGCCAGCGCGTAGATCCCGGTGATGATCGGCGTGGACGCGCTGGTCCCGCCCACCTCGAGGCCGCCTCCCTGCTGGTAGGTGTCATAGACAAGCACGCCGGTGTTCGGGTCGGCGACGGCAGCGGCGTCGTTCTCAGTCCGGTTCTTGCAGCCGTTCGCCCGGTTCGCGTCGGTCAGCTGCCAGGACGGCTTGGCCTCGAACGCCGAGCAGCCCGAAGCAGTGCCGTTCTTCCCGGCGCTCGATCCCCACACCGACTCGGTCCAGCCGCGCCCGTTGCCCGAGTGCCGCAGCGAGGTGCCGCCGATCGAGGTGACGAACTGCTGGGAGGCCGGGTAGGTGGAGCCGTAGCCCAGGTCACCGGCGGCGAAGTCGATCACGTGACCGGGGTGGTTGAAGTAGCGGTTGAAGGTGCTCTCCGCGGGGAACTCCCCGTTGCCCCAGCTGTTGGAGACGTACTTCGCGCCCCTGGCGATCGCGGTGTCCTCGGCCGTGCCCAGGTTGATGTCGGTCGGGTTGGTCGCCTCGATCAGCAGGATGTGGCACTTCGGGCAGATCGCCGAGACCATGTCCAGGTCGAGCGACTCCTCCAGTGCCCAGCCCGCGTCGGCACGCGGCAGCGGGCTGCCCTTGCCGTGCTCGTTGAGGATGCGCAGGCAGCCGTTGGACGTCGTGCAGGCGGGCAGGTGGAAATGCGCGCGGTAGACCTTCAGGTCGGAGTTGGCCTTCGGATCGCTGAAGGCGTCCACGATCGCGATCGTCCGGCCGGCGCCGTTATTGGCGGCGGTGGTGAGCTTGTACGCCTTGCGCAGGTCGGTCGGCGTGTACAGCCCGTTTGCCTGCGGTGCCGCGCCGGGCGCCAGGGCCGCGAACCGGTTACCTACCGCTGTCTTGATGATCGACATGCAGGTCATCTGGCCCACAGGTGCTGGCGGGCAGGCGTATTGCTGGCCAGCCGGCAGGGCCGGACGGGCAAGCGGTCTGGTAGCGGCCGGGTGCGACGCTGCCCGCGCCGCGGTGTGCCGGGCCGCGGCCGAGGCGATGGCAGGTGCGGACATGCCAAGCACCCCCAGCCCGGCAGCGGCGGCGACCGCTACTCCCTGTCGGGTGAGCAACACTGTGCGCACAGTTCCTCCGCTATCGATTGATTGACTCCACTAAAGACACGCCAGCCGACATATATAGCAGACTGACCACGACAAAGACTCGCATTTCATCATGAACAAATGATGTCGTTATATTCACTCTGCGGCAGATAACTGCTACCTCAGGTGACTGGCAGGCCTGGGGTGCAGCGCGGCCGGAGACGGACGGCCGGCGGCGATGGCGAACGACAGGGCCCCGAGCACGGCGGCGACGGCCGCACTGGCGCCGTAGATCTCCGGCAGGGTGACCCCCGCGGAGCGGAGCGGGCCGACCCCGAAGGCGGCCAGTCCGTAGCCGAACTGATAGCACGCGATCACGCCGCCAGCGACGGACGCGGAAATGGCCGTCAGCCGCTCCTGGCCGAAGCTGATCGTCAGCGGGAGCAGCGCCGAGCAGCCGAGCCCGGCGAGGCCGAAGGCCACGATGCTCGCCTCCGCTGAGCCGGCCGGCAGCTCGGCGATGAGCAGGAACGATCCCGCCAGCACGACCGGCAGCAGGTGGTACGCGAACCGGCTCGGCACCCAGCGCTGGAGCACGGCGAAGAGCACCCGCCCGGCCGTCACCATGGCCCAGAAGACGGTCAGCGTGAGCGAGGCGGTCGTCCCCGAGACGTGCAGCGCCACCAGGTCGATCTGCGACCAGTTGCCGTTCATGGTCTCGCAGAAGCCGTACAGAACCGCGAACGCCGCGAACGCCCAGAACCGGGCCGGAATGGTGGTCCGGCGGCCGCCTGCCGGCGCGCCCGTTCCGCCCGTCGGGGCGCTGCTGCCGTGGCGGCCGGCCGGGATGCGCAGCGGCAGCCGCATGCTCACGGCGATCAGCCCGAGCAGCAGCGCCGCGGCCAGGACCGGCAGCCCGACCCACGCGCCGAGCCCGACGAAGATGGCCACGAAGACGGGCGCCAGCGCCGTGCCGAGCCCGAGCAGGGCGTTCAGCACCAGGATCGACCGGTCGACCCCGCCCGGGTGGAACGAGGCGGTGAAGGTGTTCACCGCCGGGACGGTGAGCCCGAACCCCAGGCCGAGGCAGGCCGTGGCGGCCAGCAGGATCGGATACGCGAGCGACTGGTCGGCCTCGGCGAACCGGCTGGCGATCAGTAGCGCCATCGACGCCAGATTGGCCGCCAGGCCGGCCAGGTAGACCATTTTCCAGCCCAGCCGGCCGGCCAGCCGCGCGCCGGCCAGCGACGCCGAGATGGCCGCGACCACCTGCGGGACGAACATCGTCCCGTACTGGCCGGCGGACAGGCCGTAGGAGGCCGCTGAGGTGAAGATCGTGCTCGCGGCCGGGAAGGTCACCAGCGTGATGCCCTGAACCAGGCCGGCCGCATACATGGTCAGCTTCTCGGCAGGCGACGCGGCCGTCACCCGGTCTGTCTTACCCAGCGAACGGCAAGTCTCTGCTCCGGGCGGCGGGCGCGGGCGGCGGGCCGGGGCGGGCGCTGCAGTGGGGGGCTGTCAGCTCATCGGGTACCGGTGCATGCTGACCGCGTACTCGCAGCCGGCCCCCAGGCCCACGTAGCCGGCCATCGACCGCAGGAACTCGTCCGGATCGAACTCCCGGCCCAGGCCCTCGATGTAGGCGCGGTGCTCACGCAGCGAGGCCACGCCCAGGCCGATCGTCTCGGTCACGTCCACGAAATGCGTGGGCTCGCCGCTGGCGAACACGTAGGCGGCGGCGATGGCCGGGCAGACCGGGCCGGCCTCGGGAAACACCCATTCGTTGGTCGCGTCCCGGCAGGCATCAAGCACCGCGAGCCCGACGGCCCGGTGGTCGGCGTGATTGACCGGTCCCTCCTCGCCCCAGGTCAGGTCGAAGCTCGAGGTGAGGACAACGTCCGGGCGCAGCCTGCGGAACGCGGCCGCGAGATCGCGCCGGAGCGGGATGCCGTACTCGACCAGGCCGTCCTGATGGTCGAGGAACGCGACGTCCCTCACGCCGACGACGGCGGCACTGCGCTGCTCCTCCTCGACCCGCAGCGGCGCGGTTTCGGCCGGCGCCATCCCGGCGATGCCGGCCTCGCCCCTGGTCGCGAGCACGTAGGAGACCTTCTTGCCCTGCCTGGTCCACCGGGCCACGGCGGACGCGGCGCCGTACTCGAGGTCATCGGGGTGAGCCACGACGGCGACGGCGCGTTCCCAGTCCTCTGGCATGGGCTGCACGGCAGCCTCCTTTCTCGGTTCGTTCGCTCGGTTCGGTCTCTCGGTCAGGTGATGCAGGGTCCGTCCGGGACATCGCCGTGGCCATGGCTGAACAGCGCCGCGACGCCGGGGACGTGGCCGGCCCGCTTCATCGCCGGACCCGCGGCTGCCTGGCCCAGCACGAACCGGTCGAAGAAGGCCAGGCTGACTCGCGCTACGATCCGCTCGAACTGGTTGGTACCCCAGTACGGGCCGGTATGGTCGGCCCCGAACAGGTCCAGGTAGTACCTCATCCGCGACGGGTCGGCGTGGTACATCGCCGCGCTGCAGCCGGGCACGTTGACCGTGTCGGCGCTGCCCTGGGTGAACAGTATCGGAGCCGGCCGGCGGGTGAAGAAGGACCCGGGCATGGCCGGCCACTCGGCGCCGGACAGCACGGCGATGGCGGCTACCCGGTGATCCGTGCAGCAGGTGTTCGCTCCGACGGCGGCGACGGTGTCGCCGCCGTCGGACTGGCCGGTGACCGCGATCTCGTGCGGGCTGATCAGCCCGGAGAACAGGCCGTGGCGGGCCGCGCTGAGCGCGAGCATCCTGGTGATGACGTAGGACATGTCGGCTGGCTGGTTGACCATGTCGGACTCGGTCGCGGCCGAGCCGACCTTGCAGTCCGAGCGCGGGAAGTTCACCACGGCGACCACGTAGCCGGCGGTGGCCCAGGCCCGCAGCAACTGGGAGTACGGGCCGCCGCACTGCATGAATCCCGGTCCGAACACGATCAGCGGGAGCGGCCCCCTGGCCGGCTTGCTGGTCTTGGACGGCGGGCCGGCCAGCGGGTACCAGATCTGCGTCAGCAGCTTCCGCGGCCCGGTGCTCTGGCCGGCCTGACCGGCGCGGGCCGGCTCGGTGAAGGTGATCCAGCGCTGGCCGACCCAGAACTTACCCAGCGTGCCGACCCCGCTCGCGGCGGCACCGGTCGTCATCGGATGGCCGGGTGAGTCGGCCGGCGACGTGGCCGGCGA
>JADGPC010000425.1 GCA_017882645.1 Streptosporangiales bacterium
GCACCACCTGGGTCCTGGCCGGCAGCTCAAGCAGCCTGGCCTCCTCGCCGGTCGACCCGAGCACCTCCAGGTACTGCTCCTCATAGGAGTCGACCAGGCCGTACTCGGCGGCCAGCAGGTCATACAGGGACCCGTCGAGCCTGGAGACCAGCGCATCGAGCTCGGGCGCCAGCGCGACCGGGATGACCGAGGTCTCGAGGACCGCAGGCTGGCCGTCGAGCAGGCGCAGCCGCCGCAGCCGCCAGACCGGGCGGCCGGTCTCGATCCGCAGCGCCTGGGCCAGGTCAGCCGACGGCTCGCCCTGGTCAAGCCCGAGCACCCTGGTCTGCAGCTCGGTAGCCGGCTCGCCGTCCTTGGCCAGGGTGGCAAGCAGGCTGCCGGTCCTGGTCGGCTCGGTCACGATCCGCGGCCTGGCCACGAACGTGCCGAGGCCCTGGTGGCGGCGGACCCGGCCGGCCCGTTCGAGCTCGTCGAGCGCGCGCCGCACGGTGATCAGGCTGACCCCGGCCTGGTCGGCGAGCTCGGTGTAGCTGGGCAGCAGATCACCGGGCGCCAGCCCGCGGTCGGCGATCAGCTGCTCCACCAGGGCGACCACCCGCTCGTACAGCAGCGCGGTCCGCGGCAGGCGCCCGGCCGGAAGCCCCTGGCCGCCGGCCTGACGCGGCCGGCCGCCCGGGTCATCTGGTCCAGGCGCGCCCGGCGGGCTGCCTCCGAGATCGAGCACCATTAGTCAGGCCTTCATTTCAGCCGCCGGCGGCCTGGCTGGCCGGCCCGCGGCGCTCAGCACGCTGCTGCCGCTGCCGCGTCAGCTACTCGGGCCACCTTAGCCCGGCAGCCCCGCCAGCCGGGCGGCGCTGCGGGTCACGGCGAATGCCTCGGCCGCCGCGTTCAGCATCGCGTCAACGTCGGCGTCGGTGTGCACCAACGACACAAACAGGTTCTCGTACTGGCTCGGGTGGAAGAGGACGCCGCGCAGCAGCATCTCCTGCCACCACGTGGTGAACAGATCCTCCCTGGCATAGCGCTCGGCGTCGCGCCAGTTCCTGATCGGGCGGTCGCTGAACCAGATCTGGAACACCGTCCCGAGGCCCTCGATGATGACCGGCAGGCAGGCCGCGCCGGCCAGCGAGCGCAGCTCGGCCATCAGCCGCTCGCCCAGCGCGCGCTGCCGCTCGAACAGCCCGGGCTCAGCCAGCAGGTCCATCGTGGCGCTGACCGCCGCGCAGGCCACGACGTTGGCGTTATACGTGCCCGAGTGCGAGTACCGGCCCTCGGCGATGATCGACATGACCTCGCGGCTGCCGCCGATAGCGGCCACCGGAAATCCGCCGCCCAGTCCCTTGGCCATGGTCGTCAGGTCGGGCGTGACGCCGAAGTACTCCTGCGCGCCGCCCCGCGCGAACCGGAAACCGGTGATTACCTCGTCGAAGATCAGCAGCGCCCCGTGCCGGGCGGTGAGCTCCCTGAGTAGCTCCAGATAGCCAGGTTCGGGCAGAATGCAGCCGGTATTGAACACGGCCGGCTCGGTGATGACGGCGGCCACCTGGTCGCCGTGCTCGGCCATCACGGCGGCGAAGCTCTCGGCGTCGTTCCAGGTCAGCACGATCAGCGTGGCGGCCAGCTCGGCCGGCACGCCGGGCCCGGACGGGACCGGCCTGGGGCGGCTGGCGGGCCCGGCGGCCGCCGGGTCGACGTGGTTGCTCCAGTAGACCGTGTCCTGCCAGCCGTGATAGTGACCCTCGAACCTGATCAGCAGCCGGCGCCCGGTGCAGGCCCTGGCGATCCTGATGGCGCTGCCGACGGCTTCGCTGCCCGAGTTGGTGAACCTGACCATCTCGACCCCAGGCACGGCGTCGACCACCTTGCGGGCCGCCTCGATCTCCAGCTCGTACGGCAGCCCGAAGCAGGTGCCGTACTCGGTAATCGCGTCCGCCACGGCCCGCGTCACGACTGGATGCCGGTGGCCGAGAATCATCGGCCCGAGGCCAAGCAGGTAGTCGACGTACTCGTGGCCGTCCACGTCGCGGATCCGCGATCCGGTTCCCTGGGCCATGAATGGCGGGTACGGCATCCAGCCGAACTTCGCCGTCCGGGCGCTGCTGCCGGCCCCGCCTGGGATGACCTCGGTGGCCTGATCGAAGAGCTCGCGCGAGCGGCCTGCCCAGGTCGAGTACCTGTTCTCGAACGTCACGTCGGGGTTGCTCCTGCGTCTGCTGCCGGTCGTCTGCTGCCGGTCGTCTGCTGCCGGTCGTCTGCTGCCGGTCGTCTGGCCGCCGGGCAGAGCCTCAGCGGGCATCGTACCGTGTATACTCTGCATACTCAATGCCTCTTTGCGCCGGTATAGCCGGATAGGCCTAATAGCCCTATAGTCTCGATGGACACGACAGGGCGGTGACCGATGATCGGCTTCGAGGCTGTACCGGGCAGCGTGCCGCAGGCACCGGCAGACCTGCTGATACTGCCCTGCTATGCCGGCCCGGATTCCCGTCCCGAGCCAGGCCGCGGCGCCGCGGAGGCGGCGGGCGCGCTCGGCATCGACCTGGTCGCGACGCTCACCGCACACGGATTTGCCGGACAGATCGGCGACACGTTCGCAACCCTGAGCCTGGGCCGTCTTGGCGCCGCCTCGGTGCTGTTCGCCGGAGTCGGGCCCAGGGAGCAGGCCGGACCCGGCGCGGTCAGGCAGGCGGCGATGCTGGCCGCGGCGCACCTGGCTGGCTCGGTGCGGGTCGCAGTGACGCTGCCGGACGCCATCCGGCCGGAAAACGATCACCAGGCCGCCGCGGCGTTCGCTGAAGGGCTGCTGCTCGGGGCCTACCAGTACGACAGGTACCGGCGGGACCCGGTCATGCCCGGCTGGCGCCGCACCGCACTCGCGCGCGTCGAGGTGCTGACGGCCGGCTCAGATCAGGCGGCGGTGGCCGGGGGCCTGCGCCGAGGCGAGCGGCTGGCCGCCCTGACCAACTGGGTCAGGGACCTGGTCAACGCGTCCCCGTCCGACACGACGCCCGACGACCTGGCCGCCGAGGCGCGGCTGCTGGCGGGCGAGCACGGCCTGGCCTGCTCGGTGCTGACGGTGCCGGAACTCACGGCCGGCGGTTTCGGCGGGATCCTCGGGGTCGGGCAGGGGAGCAGGAACGAGCCCCGGCTGGTCGAGCTGGCGTACCGGGGCGGCGGCGACGGCCCGGTGATCGGGCTGACGGGCAAGGGGATCACCTTCGACTCGGGCGGCCTGAACCTGAAGCGGACGTCGGAGATCGAGTGGATGAAGTCCGATATGGCGGGCGCCGCCACGATCATGGCCGTGCTGCGCGGGGCGGCCGAGTTCGGCCTGCCGGTCAACATCGACGCCGTGCTGCCGTTCGCGGAGAACATGCCGGGCGGCGCCGCGCAGCGTCCCGGTGACGTGATCACCCACCGGGGCGGCAAGACCTCAGAGATCAGGGACACCGACTCCGAGGGCCGGCTCATCGTCGCCGACGCGCTTGCCTATCTGGCCGAACGCAAGCCAGCGGTGCTGGTCGACGTCGCGACGCTGACCGACGCGGCGGGACTCGGCGAGGCGCTGTGGGCCGTGCTCGGCACCGACGACCAGCTGATCAGCGAGCTGGTCGAGGCCGGCCGGGAGGCCGGCGACCCCGGCTGGCAGCTGCCGCTGCCGCTCGCGTACCGGCGCTACCTGGCGTCGGCGGTGGCTGACATCCGCAACACGCCGTCCGAGGGGGCCGATACGACCGTGATGGCCGCCATGTACCTGCGGGAGTTCGCCGGCGGCGTGCCGTGGATGCACATCGACAACGGCTCGACGGCCTACCTGGAGCGTCCGGGCGACGGCTGGCCGGAGGGCGCGACGGGATCGCCGGTGCGCGCGCTGCTGCGCTGGGTCGAGCGCTGGGCCGAGCAGCACCCAGCCTGACCCCGCCGGTCCCGCCCAGCCGGTCCAGCCTGCCGTGCTGTCACGCCGGATGGATGGCACTTTCAGTAGTGTTTCCGGGGATGGATGGCACATTCATCCGACACGCCGGGCAGCTCGGCGGCCCCCGTAAATCGGATAAATAACGCTGAACGCCTGTTACAGTCTCATGAACCGGATTGACGTAGTTCAGCGCAATCCTCATACTCTGTATATTGTCTAGGCAGGGCTGGTCGGGTAGCGGCCCATCCGGGCCACCCGCACCGGAATGAGCGGCATAGTTCATCGGCACGGCTTATCTGCGGTACGACTAGGCGGCTGCCTCCGGGTGGTTTCGCTGGCTTAAGGGGATCTCCGTATGCGCGTGCGAGTTCGACTGGGCCGGGGCACGATCGCCGCGTCGCTGGCGCTCGCGGCAGCGCTCTCGCTCGCTGCGTGCGGCTCGTCCGGATCGGGCGCTGGCGCCGGCGGCGTGCTGCACATCGGCACGACGTATCCGATCGACTCGATGAACCCGTTCGTCGCGCAGGCCGACTACGCCTACGTGTCCTACGAGTACATCTATCCGCAGCTCGTGCAGTACAACTCCAAGCTCGAGATCGAACCTGATTTCGCCCGCAACTGGTCGACCTCCGCCGACGGCCGGACCTGGACCTTCCACACGGTGCCGAACGCGAAGTGGTCCGACGGGAAGCCGCTGACCGCGGCCGACGTGGCCTGGACCATCAACTCCGTCATCAAGTACAAGAACGGGCCCGCGGGCCAGTGGGCGGGCCTGCTCGAGCACATGATCGGCGCGTCGGCACCAAACCCGACCACCGTCGTGATCAGGTACTCCACGGCCGTGGCGAACGTACTCCAGCACATGCAGGGCATGTCCGTACTGCCCAGGCAGGTCTGGGCGCCATACTTCACCGGCAAGGGCACCGGGATCAAGACGTTCCAGAACGTGCCGCCGGCGAACGGCCAGCCGATGGTCTCCGGCGGCCCGTTCGAGCTGGTGCAGTACAAGGCTAACCAGTACGCGCTGTTCAAGCGGAATCCGAACTGGTGGGGTGCCAAGCCGAAGATCGAGGGCTTCGGGCTGCAGTTCTTCTCCAATGCCGATGCCATGGTCCAGGCGCTCAAGGACCACCAGGTGGACTTCATCGGCGAGTACACGCCGCCGACCGCGGTGACGGCGCTGAAGAAGGCGGGCTTCGACGTGACGACCACGCCGTCGCTGTCGATGAAGACGTTCATCATCAATACCAACCCGCATAAGACGACGCACCGCGAACTGCTCAACCCGCTGGTCAGAGAGGCGATCGAGTACGCCACCGACCGGCAGCAGATCATCAAGACCGCCTGGCTTGGCCTGGCCGCGCCGGGCAGCACGATCATCGCTCCGGCCGACGGCTCCTGGCACGACCCGAACATCAACGTGGTGCCCTTCAATCTGCAGAAGGCCGGCCAGCTGCTCGACCAGGCCGGCTACAAGATGGGCCCCAACGGGCTGCGGATCGCCAACGGCCATCCGATGCAGTACAGCGTCATCTTCCCGCCGGACGAGCGCGGCACAGGCGACCGCACGTTCCAGATCATCCAGTCGGACCTGCAGAAGATCGGCATCTCGATCACCCAGCAGAACATGGACGACAGCGCGACCTTCAACGCCATCTCGGCGCCGAACAGCAAGTACCAGACCTTCGACATGGCGATGTGGGACTGGGTGCCGCCGGTCGATCCCGACTTCATGCTCTCGGTCATGACCTGCGCGCAGCTCGGCAACAACAGCGACAGCGGCTACTGCAACCCGAACTACGACCGGATGTACGCCAGGCAGAGCACGCTGCTTGACCCGTCGGCTCGCCGCGAGCTGATCTGGCAGATGCAGCAGTACATCTACAGCGCCCGGCCGTACATCATCCTCGACTACCCGGACATCATCGAGGCGCACTCGCCGAACTGGACCGGCTTCACGGTCTCGCCGGTGATGGGGTCGGTGAACTCGCTGTCCACCCAGACCCTGCTCCAGGTTCACCAGGGCTAGGGCACGCCCTCACATGCGCGGTGCGGACTATGTCATCAGGCGCATCGGGTTCGCGCTGCTGACGATCTTCATCGCGATCACGATCAACTTCTTCCTCTTCCGGGTGCTCCCCGGCAACATCGTCTCCGACCTGGCGCGCGTCCCGCACGCCACCCCGCAGCTTCGGCACGCGCTGACGGTCGAGTTCGGCCTCGACCGGCCCAAGTGGGAGCAGTACCTCATCTACCTGCGCGAGCTGGTCCACGGGAACATGGGCATCTCGTTCGCCAGCCAGCAGCCGGTCTCGCAGCTGCTGTTCAACGACCTGAAGAACACGATCCCGATGGTCGCCATCGGCACGCTCGGGGCGATCGTGGTGGGCATCGGCACCGGAATCCTGTCCGCCTGGCGCCGCAGCTCGGCGAGCGACCATGTCAGCACCAACCTGGCGATCGCGTTCTACGCGTTCCCGACCCAGTTCCTCGGGCTGATGCTGCTCATCCTGCTCGGCGGCCTGCTGCCGACCTCGGGGATGGAGAACCCGTACGCCGGCGTCTTCGGGCCGCAGTCGACGGTCGCCAGGTTCCAGGACATCGGCCTGCACCTGATCTTGCCGGCCCTGACCCTGCTGCTGACCCTGTACGGCGAGTTCACGCTCATCATGCGCTCGTCGATGCTCGAGACGCTCGGCGAGGACTACGTGCTGACGGCCAGGGCCAAGGGACTGTCCGACCGCCGGATCATCGCCAGGCACGTGGTGCGCAACGCGCTGCTCCCGATCGCGACGCTGGTCGCGCTGTCGATCGGCTGGATCGTGGGCGGGGCGATCCTGGTCGAGTACATCTTCTCCTGGCCCGGCATCGGCCAGGCGCTCTGGCTGGCCATCAACCAGCGTGACTATCCGATGCTGCAGGGCGGCTTCCTGATCCTCGCGGTCTCCGTGGTCGTGCTGAACCTGCTGGCCGACCTGGCCTACTTCAAGCTCGACCCGAGGATCAGCGAATGAGCGCCATCGCCACCGAGGGCGGCAGCCTGACCGGCACCGTATCCAGGGCCAGGTCCGGGCTGATCCGCCAGGCCATCATCGAGCGGAAGGCGGCGGCGCTCGGGCTCGGCATCATCGTGTTCTTCGTCGTGCTCGCGGTGGCCGCCCCGCTGATCGCGCCATACTCGACGACCGCGCGAACCTGCGCCGTCTTCGCGCCGCCGTCCGGCAGCCACTGGCTCGGCTGCGACGACGGCGGCATCGACATGCTCAGCGAGATCATTTCCGGCGGCCGGATCTCGCTGATCATCGGCTTCGCGGCGACGCTGATCGCGATGCTGATCGGCGGCGGCGTCGGGATCCTGTCCGGCTACTTCGGCCGGTGGCTGGACACCACGCTGATGCGGATCACCGACTACCTGCTCGTCATCCCTGACCTCGCGTTCGCCATGGTGATCGCCGATGTCTGGGGCCCGAGCCTGTCCCATGTCATCGGCGTCATCGCCATTCTCGAATGGGCGACGACGGCCAGGATCATCCGGGCTCAGGTGATGAGCGTGAAGGAGCGGGTGTACATCAAGCGGGCCCGGTCGATCGGCGCCAGCCATCTGCGGATCATCGGCAGGCATATCCTGCCGCAGGTCGGACCGCTGCTGATGGCCAACACGGTGCTCACCATCGCGGTGGCGATCTACCTGGAGACGGCGCTCGCGTTCCTCGGTCTTGAGGACCCGACCACCACCACCTGGGGGACGATCCTGGAACACGCCTTCGACCGGGCCGCCGTCAGCGCCGGCGCCTGGTGGGCGATCGTGCCCGATGGAATCGTTATCACCCTGCTCATCATGGGCTGCTTCCTGCTCGGCCAGGCCATCGAGGATGCGCTCAACCCGAGGCTGCGGGTCGCGCATCTGTCCTCCCGGCGCTGGGCGCTTCGCCCGCTGGCCGGCCGCGGACCAGGCGCGATCTGAGGTGCCGACGGTGAGCCTGCTCGAAGTGCGCGACCTGAACGTGTGGTTCAGCCTGCCGGGCGGCGGCGAGCTGCACGCCGTGCAGGGGGTCAGCTTCGACCTCGGGCCCGGCGAGCGGTTCGGCCTGGTGGGCGAGTCCGGCTGCGGGAAGACGACCAGCATCCTGGCCATGATGGGGCTGCTTCCGCCGAACGCCTCGGTCAGCGGGGAGGTCCGGCTGGCGGGCACGGACATCCTGGCCGGGGGCGAGGACTCGGTCAGGCCGCACCGCTGGACGGATCTGGCCATGGTGTTCCAGGGCGCCATGAATGCGCTGAACCCGGTGCGCAACGTGATCGGGCAGATCGCCGAGCCGATCATGCTGCACGGCAGTGTCAGCATGGCCGCCGAGGGCGGCGGGGCCAGCATGGCCGCCGAGGGCGGCGGGGCCAGCATGGCCGCCGGGGGCGGCGGGGCTGGCCGGGGCGGTCGGGGATCGGCCGCCGCGGCGCGGAAGCGGGCCGGCGAGCTGCTGGAGCTGGTCGGGATCCCGGCGGCGGCGGGCGCGCGGTTCCCGCACGAGTTCTCCGGCGGGATGCGGCAGCGGGCCGCGATCGCGATGGCGCTGGCCTGCGAGCCGAAGGTGCTGCTGGCCGACGAGCCGACCACCGCGCTCGACGTCATGGTGCAGGCACAGATCACGGACCTGCTGGTCCGGCTGTGCGAGGAATTCGGCCTCGCGCTCGTGCTAGTGACCCACGACCTGCCCGTGGTCGCGCAGGTCTGCCAGCGGGCCGCCGTGATGTACGCCGGAGAGATCGTCGAGACGGGCACGACCGACTCGCTGTTCCACAGCACCAGGCACCCCTACACCAGGCTGCTGTTCGCCGCCACGCCGGACCTCTACGCCGACGACGACGTGATGTCCATTCCGGGTGCGCCGCCCCGGCTGGACGAGCCGGTCACGGGCTGCCCGTTCCTGCCCAGGTGCGATTCGGTCGTTGACCGGTGCGCCACGGAGCGGCCGCTGCTCCGCGTCGTCGCGTCTGCGAACGGGGCGGGTGAGGCCGGCGAAGCCGTTCATGCTGCCGCCTGCCACCGAGACGATGCTGGGGGGACGCCGTGACCAGCGAGGGCAACCTCCTCGACGTGGCCGACCTGCGGACCAGGTATCCGGTCCGCAGGTCGATCGCCGACCGGCTGGCCAGGCGGCCGCGGCAGTGGGTCCGCGCCGTCGACGGCGTCTCGTTCTCGCTGCGCCGCGGCGAGATGGTCGCGCTCGTCGGCGAGTCCGGCTGCGGCAAGACGTCGACGGCGCAGACCATCCTGCGGATGGTTGAGGCGACCAGCGGGACGATTACGGTCGACGGCCAGAACATCACCACCTTGTCGCAGCGGAGGCTCAGGCCGCTGCGGCGGGGCATCCAGATGGTCTACCAGGACCCGTACGAGTCGCTCGACCCCCGCTTCAGGGTCCGGCAGACGGTCGAGGAACCGCTGCTCGTGCACGGCATCGGCACGTCGAAGTCCGAGCGCGAGGAACTGATCAGCAGCGCGCTCGAGCGGGCCGGCCTGGCTCCGGCGGCCCTGTACCTGAACCGGTACGCGCACGAGCTATCCGGCGGCCAGCGGCAGCGGGTAGCGATCGCCGCGGCGCTGGCTCTCGACCCGGTGCTGCTGCTCGCCGACGAGCCGGTCTCCATGCTGGATGTCTCGGTCAGGGCCGGGGTCCTGTCCCTGCTCGACGGCCTTCGCCGGGACGGCAGGCTCGGCGTCCTGATGATCACGCACGACCTGTCGACCGCCGCTCACTTCGCCGACCGGATCGCGGTGATGTACCTCGGCCGGATCGTGGAGTACGGCCCGGCCCGGCAGGTCGTCAGTGATCCGCGGCACCCGTACACGAAGGCGCTGCTTTCGGTGGTTCCCAACCGCGACCCGCGGGTGCGCAACGCCGCGCAGATCCTGTCGGGCGAGACGCCCAATCCGGTCGCGATCCCGGCTGGCTGCCGGTTCCGGCCGCGGTGCCCGATCGCCGAGGACCGGTGCGCGGACATCGATCCGGCCCTTGGCCCGCCAGGCAGCGGCGGCTCGGGCAGCGGCGGCACCCTGGCCAGCCGGGTCGGCCGGGCGGGCCAATACGGCCAGGCCAGCCAAGCTGGTCACGCCGGCGTTGCCGACGTCGCGAGCTACCCGGACCACGAAGTCGCCTGCCTGCTCGCCTGAAGCCCGCGTCCGCCTGATCGCGGACATCTATCGGCCTTGGCGTCGAAGGATGTCCGTGATCATGGCGGGACGACGGGTGTCTGCCTACGGCTGGTAGGAGCCTGGCTGCCAGGCGCGGGTGGCGACGCCGATCGCGTTCCAGGCGTTGATGGTCACGATCAGGCTGATCAGCGCGGCTAGCTCGGGCGGGCTGAACTGCGCCGCCACCGCCTCGTACGCCTCGTCGGGGACGTGCGTGGCCGCGGCCGCGGTCACCTCTTCGGTGAACGCGAGGGCGGCCCGCTCCCTGGCCGTGAAGAACGGGGTCTCCCGCCAGACCGGCAGCGCGTAGATCCGCTGCTCCGTCTCGCCGATCGCGCGGGCATCCTTGGTGTGCATGTCGACGCAGTAGGCGCAGCCGTTGAGCTGGGAAGCGCGGATCCTGACCAGTTCGCGCAGGCGGGGATCGAAGTCCACCTGGTCGAGTTCCTTGATGGCGGCCCGGTCCAGGTGGGCCATAGCGCGGGAGAACCCGGCCGCGTGCTCGTCGAAGTCGAGCCTGACCGGGTCGGGCGTGCTGGCCTGGCTGGCGTCGTTGTTCTCGGAAGTGAGTTGCGTTGCTGTCATGTACACCACGCTAGAGGTCGAGCGGCCCAGGAGTAAGGTCCATATCTATGCCAAAATCTTGGGCCAATTACGGGATCGAGCTGCATCTGGAACTTGCCGGGACGCGGGTCAGGTCCGGTCTTGAGACCGCACTGCGCGACGCCGTCCAGACCGGCCGGCTCGGTCCGCGGATCCGGCTGCCCTCTTCCCGGGATCTGGCTGCCGACCTCGGGATCGCCAGGAACACGGTTGCCGATGCCTACGGGCAGCTCGTCGCCGAAGGCTGGCTCGAGGCCAGGACCGGGTCGGGCACCTGGGTCGCCGAGCGGCCTGTCTCCGCGCCGGAGCCTGCCGGGCCGCGGGCCGACGGCATGGCCGGGCCGCGCTACGACCTGCGTGCCGGGGTGCCCGCCGGGTCGGCGTTCCCGCGCCGGGCATGGCTGGCCGCCGGCCGGGTGGCGCTGAACGCGGCCGACGACAGCGCGCTTGGCTATCCCGATCCGCGCGGCGTGCCTGAGCTGCGAGCCGCGCTAGCCGGCTATCTGGCCCGGGCCAGGGGAGTGATCGCCAGCAGCGAGAACGTGATCATCTGCGCGGGGTTCGTCCATGGCCTCGCCCTGATCAGCCAGGTCCTGCGCGACCGCGGTGCGACGGCGATCGCCACCGAGGCGTACGGGCACCTCCTGCACCGGCGGATCATCGAGGCTCAGGGGCTCCGGACGGTGTCGCTCCCGGTTGACGAGGGCGGCGCGCTGCCGGTCGGCCCGGACGCGGTGAGCGCGGCCGTGCTGACGCCGGCCCATCAGTTCCCGCTCGGAATGACCCTGGCGCCTGGCCGCCGAACGGCATTCGTCCGCTGGGCCGCCCGGACTGGCGGCGTGATCGTCGAGGACGACTACGACGGGGAGTTCCGCTTCGACCGGCAGCCGGTCGGCGCGATGCAGGCCCTGGCACCTGACCACGTCGTGTACGCCGGCACGGCCAGCAAGAGCCTGGCGCCAGGGCTCCGGCTGGGCTGGCTGGTCGTCCCCGACTCGATGATCGATGAGCTTGTCGCGGCCAAGGAGCGGTCGGGTTTCTTCAACGGTGCGCTTGAGCAGCTCACGCTGGCAGTGTTCATCGAATCCGGCGGCTACGACCGGCAGATCAGGCAGGCCAGGCTGGCGTACCGGCGCAGGCGAGACCGGCTGATCGGCGCGCTGCAGCGGCAGGCGCCAGCGGTGCGGCTGACCGGGATCGCGGCCGGGCTGCATGCCGTTGCCGAACTGCCCGGCCAGGAGCGCGAGGACGTCGTGGTCGCCAGGGCCGCCCGGCACGGCGTCGCGGTCCAGGGTCTGAGCGACTTCGCGGCGGTCGGACATCGGCGCGGGCCGGCGCTGGTGATCGGGTATGGCCGGCCGACCGACCACGCCTTCACCACGGCCGTCAGCCGGCTCTGCGCAGCGCTCGCCGAGT
The DNA here is from genome assembly GCA_017882645.1 of Streptosporangiales bacterium. Taxonomy (GTDB): domain Bacteria; phylum Actinomycetota; class Actinomycetes; order Streptosporangiales; family Streptosporangiaceae; genus Chersky-822. The sequence continues at coordinate 12,126 of JADGPC010000425.1, forward strand.
CGGTGTAGTCCGGCCTGACCGGCCGCGTCTCATGATCACGGACGTCTTTCCACGTCACTGCTGAATGGTGTCCATGATCATGGAACTAGCTCTGCGGCCGGGCGCGGAGAGCGCGGCGCAGCCGGGGGTGGCGGCTCGGTCATCGCCAGGCTGGGTCGTAGCCGGCCATCCGGCCGACGATCACCGCCGCGAGCCCCCTGGCCTGGTCCAGGCTGGTCACCAGCGGGTTGGCGAGCAGGACCCTGATCAGCTCGTCGTCGCTGGGCGGGCGGTCGGCCAGCGTGACCGCCGCCAGCCGCTCGTAGCAGGCGTGCCGGGCGAGGATGCCGCGCGGCAGGTCGGGCAGGCTGACGACCGGCGAAGCCTCGATCGTCCCGGCGCGCGTGACCTGAGCCGGGCCCTCGACGATCACGTCGGCCGGCAGCCAGGGCACCCGCGCTCCGTTCGGCAGCCCGAGGATGAGCGGCTGGGCTGAACCGTGCCGCCAGGCACTGGCCAGCGGCACGACAGCCAGCGAGTACCACGGCGCCGGCCGCTGCCAGGCCGCTGGCAGTTCGCCCCGGCCGAACGTCTCCAGCGTCGAGCTGGCCAGCCCGCGCAGCTCGTCCGCGCGGGTCGGCCGGCCCCGCTGGGCGGCCAGCATCCGGTCCGGATGCGCGTAATAGCGCAGGTAGGAGCCGGGCAGCGCGCCGTGCAGCCGCGGCAGATCCGGGTCGAGGCCGCTGACCAGGCCAGCCAGCCGGTCAAGCTCAGCGGCCGACTCAGGAACGTACCAGCCGACGTGGTTCATCCCGACGTACCTGGCCCGCAGCCCGGCACCGGACGAGTCGTCGCAGCCGAGCCGCACGGCCGCCTCGGCCAGCAGGTCTAGCGGTGAGTCGCAGACCGAGACGACATCGAGCCCGAACTCCAGGCGCGCGGCCTGGGTCACGATTCCGGCCGGGTTGGTCAGGTTGATCAGCAGCGCGCCGGGGCAGCGGCCGGCGATATCGGCCCACACCGGCCGGAGCGCGGACACGGCCCGCACCGCGCAGGCGAACCCGCCAGGCCCGAGGGTCTCCTCGCCGGGGATCCCGAACTCGCGCGGGAACGACTCGTCGGCCGACCGCTGCTCCAGGCCGCCCGGCCTGATCTGGTTCAGGACGACGTCAGCGCCCGTCAGCGCGGCAGCACGGTCGGTCTCGGCGATGACGGTCACGGCCAGGCCGAGCGCGCCTGCCCGCAGGGTGGCTGCCCTGGCAACGGCGTTCAGCCGTTCCGGTGACTGGCCGTACAGCACCAGATCGAGCGCGGCTGGCCGGTCGTGACCCGGATCAGCGGGCCAGTCCGCTAGCGCGTCGATCAGCTGGACGGTGGCCGGCGCGCTGCCGCCCAGCACCACGAACCGCGCCGGGCCGGTTACCACGGCCCGGTCACCGCAGGACGCCTGGCTGCGAGCTTACCGGCACTGCCGGTCACGCGGCTGCGTAGAACTCGCCGACGGCGGCGCCTACCCGGTCGATCTCGTCGTCGGTGAGCTCGGCGAACATGGGCAGCGACAGCAGCTGATCGGGCAGCGCCTGGGCCACGGGAATCGGTCCCGCACGCCACGGCAGCGTGGCGTAGGCGCCAGCCTGGGTGACCAGACGCGGGTAGATGACCATGTTGCCGATCCCGCGCTTGTCCAGGTGCGCGGCCAGGTCGTCCCGTTCCGGGGCCAGCACCGTGTACATGTAATACGCGTGCCGGCCGGTGACGTCAGCCGCAGGGAGGGTCAGCGGTGTCCCGCCGAGCAGCTCGGCGTATCGGGCGGCCACCCGGCGGCGCCCGGCAACCTGCTCGTCCAGGTACCGGAGCTTCACGCGCAGGAAGGCCGCCTGCATCTCGTCGAGCCGCTCCTGGTAGCCGAGGATCGCGTGGTCGAACTTGACCTGCTGGCCCATGTAGCGAAGCTGCCTGACCCGGGCCTCCAGCTCGGGGGTGGACGCCGTGATCGCACCGCCGTCGCCGAGCGCGCCGAGCACCTTGGTCGGGTAGAACGAGAAGGCAGCCAGGTCGCCCAGGCTGCCGGCGTGCCGGTCGCCCAGCGTCGCGCCATGCGCGTGCGCCGCGTCCTCGACCACGGCGATGCCCGGCGCCGCGGCCCGGATCGCGTCGATGTCGGCGGCCTGGCCGTACATGTGCACCGGCAGGATCGCCCTGGTCCGTTCCGTCAGCGCGGGCCCGATCGCGGCCGGGTCCATGTTCCAGGTCACCGGGTCCACATCGACGAAGACCGGCATGGCGCCGGTGTAGGTGATCGCGAAGGCGGTGGCGATGTAGGTGTTCGGCACCGTGATCACCTCGTCGCCGAGGCCGACTCCGAGTGCCAGCAGGGCCAGGTGCAGCGCCGCTGTCCCGCTGGAAATGCCGATGCACGCGTGCGCGCCGCAGTAGCGGGCAAATTCCGTTTCGAATGAACGGAGATTTGGCCCTAGCGTGAACCTCGGGCCGGCCAGCACGTCCTCGAAAGCGGCCCGCAGCTCCGGCGCGATAGCGGCGTGCCAGCGGGTGATGTCGTCGTCGGGAACAGGCTGGTCGGGGGCGGGCCGGTCGGGGGCGGGC
>JADGPC010000426.1 GCA_017882645.1 Streptosporangiales bacterium
CTGAAGATCACCGAAGCGAGCCCGTGCTTGATCGACGCAGCACGCGCAAGATCGAGAGCGAGGGTGGAGTTGTGGGTCGGGATCATGTTCCTGCCCGCGAGGTATATCCGGTCTGCTGAATCGACCTGCACGCACCTGACGGGAACGGAGGGCAACGGGCGCACCGCCGTGATGTAGCGCCATCGCGTCCGCTGCGGGTCATGCCGCAGGCGCTCCTTGTGAGCGGCCTGCTTACGGGACAGCCTGAAGATCTCGTCGGTGGTCGTGAAGTTCAGCATGAAATAGGTCGATGATGCTGACGATCTTCCCCGAACCTGCCTGGAGGTCATCGAGCACCGGTAACCCAGGCTGTGGATGAGCTCACGCACTCCTTCTGCGAGCTGACGGCTGGCCACCGCCAGCTGCGCCGACCCGGTAGTGCTTACCGTCCCGTCAGTGTCCATGATCCCGGCCAGCAGAGCGCGGCGCTGCGACTCGGACGACCGCAGGTAGATCTGAGGAATGTGCTTGTTGCCGATCAGGCCGATGTGACGCAACTGAGCCTGAACCGAGCCGCTTACTTCGGTCTCTTCGACCGGGAAAGCCAGCCGATAGAGGTACAGACCCGATTGAGGGACAACGTCAATTCCGCAGGCTTCGATGTGCATGACCAGTTCGGGGTCCGCGATGGTGATCCGGGCGCCGGCTGAATGTCCGTCGCCCAGCCAGCACCCCAGCGCATAGGGCGGGAGAGGCAGATCGGCGTCGGGCAGCTGAAGCGGCGCTGACAGCGCGACCGCGTGATTGGGCCGGGCATCAGCTGTCGGGCATTGCAGTGTCGCGGCGATCTGCTCGGTGGTCACCACCTCCGGACGGACCGGACGGGCGAACTCGCGTCCGTGACCGCGGAGCTGGGCGTCGTAGCGCCGCGCCGCGCGCGTCGAGGTGAGCCACTGGTGCTGGCCGTCAGCGACGATAACCTCGCCATCAGAGAAGTGCACCTCGTAGCACGGCCGCCCGTGCATGACGTCGGTGGCGGCGACCACGGAGACCGGGCGTCCGTCGGCACCGAGCAACTGATCCCCGGGTGCGACGTGGCCCATCGTCGTCCAGCCCTGCGGCGTCGGCAGCGCTGTGTCGAGCGCGAGCGCTTTGCCAAGGGCCGGCCTCGCCGCGATCACGATCATCTGGCCGGCGTGCAGTCCGTTGGTGAGCGCGTCCAGGTCGGCGAACCCGGTCGGCACGCCCGTCATCGAGCCGCCCCGGCTGCCGATGGCCTCGATCTCGACCAGGGCGCCGGGCATGATCTCGGACAGCGGCAGGTAATCGTCGCTGACCCGGCGCTCGGTCACGCCGTACACCTCGGCCTGGGCCCGGTCGACCAGCTCGTCGGCGTCCGCGTCGCCGGCGTAGCCGAGCTGGACGATCCTGGTCCCGACCTCGACGAGCCTGCGCAGGATCGCCCGCTCCCGCACGATCCTGGCGTAGTAGCCAGCGTTGGCTGCGGTCGGGACGGACGCGATCAGCGTGTGCAGGTACGGAGCCCCGCCGACCTTGCCGATATCACCGCGCTTGGTCAGCTCGGCCGCCACGGTGACCGCGTCGGCTGGCTCCCCCCGGCTGTACAGGTCAAGAATGATCTCGTGCACGATCTGGTGAGCTGGCCGGTAGTGGTCGGCGGCCCTGATGACCTCGATGACGTCAGAGATCGCGTCCTTGGACATCATCATTCCGCCGAGTACGCACTGCTCGGCGGCAATGTCGTGCGGCGGCGTCCGCTCGAAGTCCTCCCGCGGCGCCAGCTCCGCAACACTCACCAGGCTCCACCCCCTTGCCGATCAGCCTCCGGCGCCTGCGCCCCGGCCCCGCGCGACCGGCACGCCTGGTGTCAGTCAGCACCGTTCTATCGAATGGCTCTGACAGTGTTCTGCGAACCCGGCCCGGCGTCCAGTCGTGCTGTGCACAGGACTGTGGACAGCCTGTGCAGACACGCCGCAGGTCCTGTGCGTGACTTGGGGGTGACGCTGTGGACGCCGCTGAAAATACTCCGCCGTCACTGCGCTGACCTGCTAAAACTCTCTCCACTGGCTGTGCGCTGAAGAAACTCCCTGGCTTGGGACAGAGTTCTCGAGCATCAGAGTTATCCACATGCGGAATCTGACGTGCAACGTCAGCGGTGCGGTCCCGAAGGCAGGCCGGCCTGGGGCCAAGCACGGCATTCCGGCCAGCGCAGAGCCGTCGCCGAGCAGCCGCGGAACCACCCTCGCGGCAAGGCTGCCTGATGTGCTCGAAACCCGCCCGCGACGACGGCCGCGCGCATTAGGGTTCGATTATGTGTTCGACGCCAGTGCAGCGCATCGCCGCCATCGGGCAAGCTATTGACGATCTGGCGGCCGACGCGAGGACCGCTTACGCCGCAGCTGGCCGGCGCCGGCCGGCCGGCGGTGGCCGCGCGCTCACTGAGGACGTAGCGCCTTCCGAAGCCACCGCACCGGCGAGCGACCCGGACCAGGTCGTGATCCGGCTGGCCGAGCTATGGGCGGCGCTGGCCGAACTCGACCCAGAGGTAGCCAGGAGGCTGCCGACCTACGAGGCGTAACACGCCGGCGGGCCAGCGCCGCTGCCTGAGCAACGCTGGCCCGCCGCCATCGAGCCTCAGCTCCGCCTGCTGCCGCCCGCGAGCGGCAGGGACGGCAGCGGCGCTAGGCGCCGACGACCTCGACTTCGAGGGTCGCGCTGACCTCGGGATGCAGCCGAACCGCAACCTTGTGCGCCCCGACTGTCTTGATCGGGTTGCCGATCTCGATC
>JADGPC010000062.1 GCA_017882645.1 Streptosporangiales bacterium
CACGGCCAGCAGGGATTTTTCTGCAAGCATTGTGTCGCGGTCGGGCTGACCGTCGCTCGCAGCGCGGCGGCCGGGCTCGCGGGCAGTGCGAGTCCCGCCGTCGCCCGCGGCGCGGCGAGCGTGCCGGCCCAGCGGGCTCGCGGCCGGGCCAGGCCGAGCGACCTGGAATCGTGGCTCAGCTCACTGGATCGCGCCGATCTGCTCGCCCTCGTCTTCGACCAGGTGCTCGAGGACGACGACTGGCGGCGTCGGCTCGACTTGCGGGCTGCGGGGGCCGCCGGGGATATCGCCGAGATCAGCAAGCGCGCCGGTGTCCTGCTCGGGGCCGGCAGTGACCTCGGCCAGTACCGCCATACCGGCCAGTACGGATACCTCGAAGGCCCGGAAACGTGGCGTTATGCCCGCCGGATCGGCGATGTCACCAGGATTGTCGACGACCTGACCCGCTCGGGCAATGCGAACGGGGCTATCGCGATCGCCGAGCAGGCGCTGGCCGATGTCGCAGAGTCGAGCCGGAACGCCAGCGACCGGGCCGGAATCATCGACACGTCAGCAGCCGAGCTTGTCGCCAGCCACCACGCGGCGTGCCAGTCCGCGCCGCCCGATCCGCGGCGGCTGGCCGGCTTCCTGGCCAGGCACATGGTGAGCGGAGACGACGTCCCTGCCATCCGGCTGAGCGACTACGCCAGCCTGCTCGGCCCGGACGGCCTGGCCGCGCTGCGCGAACAGGTCGCAGCAGCGTGGACGGCCGAACCGTCCGGCTGGCCGCAACGGCGGGCACTGGAGCAGGTGCTCACGGCAGCGGGTGACGTCGACGCGCTCATCGCGATGCTCTCGGCGGAGCCTGACAACCACGGTTCCAGTCACCTGAGGATCGCCGAGGAACTCGATCACGCTGGCCGGGGGGACGAGGCGCTCTCCTGGGCCGAGCGCGGCTTGCGCGAGGCGGGCGAGCCGGACCCGCGGCTGGCCGATTACGTGGTCGGGCGGTACCGCGCGCGAGGCGACCTCGCTGCCGCTGAGGCGGTCCGCCGCGAGTGGTTCACGACAATCCGGAGCGTCGCCGCATACCAGCAGCTACGCGAGATCTGCCAGGAGTCCGGCAGCTGGCAGGCCACCAGGGAGTGGGCACTGGGCCTGCTCCGCGCAGACACGGCGCGAGTCGCCGGAGCCAGCCGCAGGCCCCAGTGGATGCCTGCGGCGGTCCTGATCGACGTCCTGATCGCCGAAGGCGACGTTGCGGCCGCCTGGGACTCGGCTCAGGGCGTCGCCAGCGACACTCAGTGGCTCAGGCTGGCCGACCTGGTCGCCGAGCCCCGGCCTGCCGATGCCCTGGCCGTGTACTCGCGGCTGATCGACGCGCTCAGGAAGCAGACCGGCGACGGGGTGTACGAGCAGATGGCGCAGCTGCTGATCTCGGCCCGCGACTGTCATGATCGTCTCGGCACCGCGCCGGCCTTCGGCTCCTATCTGCGGGCCTTGCGTGAGGATCAGAAACGCAAGCGCAGGCTCATCCGCATCCTGGACGGCCATCAGCTCTGAGGCTCACCGGGGCAGCAGGGGCGGCTGGGGCGGGGCCGCCGGGGGTGCGCTCAGCCGAAACCAGCCGAAAGGCCATGATGTTCGCATACTGTTGACCTGTGATTCACGATGAGCTAGCCGCGCCAGCCGTGATGGCGCCACCGGAACCCGCCTCCGCTGTCCTCGTCCGGTCGGCCTCCGGGCCCGGCGGGCAGAGCTGGGTCGGCTCTCCGAGCGCCGTCCGCGTCGACGACGAGATATTCATAGCGTATCGCCTGCGCGAACCCGTACGCCGCGGTTACGCCGTGGAGGTCGCGAAGTCGGCCGACGGCGTGCACTTCGAGACGCTCATGTCCGTCACCAAGGAGCAGATGGACTGCGAGTCGCTGGAGCGCCCGGCTCTCATCCGCACGCAGGACGGTACCTGGCGGCTCTACCTGAGCTGCGCGACATCGGGTACCAAGCACTGGCGGGTGGAGCTCATCGAGGCCGCCGATCCAGCCGGCTTCGATCCGTCCGCCAGCCGGGTTGTGCTGCCCGGGGACGCCACGCTGGCGGTCAAGGATCCGGTGATCGTGCAGCACGCCGGGCTCTGGCATCTTTGGGCCTCGGTCCATCCGCTTGACGACCCTGGCCAGACCGACCGGATGGCCACCGATTACGCCACCAGTCCTGATGGTCTGACCTGGACCTGGCACGGCACAGCGCTCCGGCCGCGGGCAGGTGAATGGGACGCCCGAGGTGTCAGGGTCGCCGCCGTGTGCTTCGGCCAGGACGGCCTCACCGCTTACTACGACGGTCGCGCGACGGCGGCGCAGAACTGCGAGGAGCTCACCGGCATCGCCGCGGGCTCTGAGCCGGGCACCCTCACCGCCGTTGGCACCGCGCCGGTGGCCGAATCGGAACATCCCGGCCACGGGCTGCGCTATCTGACCATCGTTGACCTGGGCGACGGGCGCGAGCGGCTCTATTACGAGCTAACGAACGCCAGCGGATCGCACGACCTGGTGACCGAGCTTCGGGGAGCCTGAGCAGCCGGACCAGCCCGGCTCAGGGCAGGCCGGGACCGGCTCAGGGCGGCCGAGGCCGGCTCAGGGCGGCCGAGGCCGGCTCAGAACTCGCGCGGCCGCCCGTTACGTGCCTGGCGCTGCCCAGTCGGCCGGGCGCCGACGAGGCCGCCGGAGTCGCCACGCGGCTCGAGCCAGTCGCGGAAGCTCTCGCCGGTGACTCGATCGAGCAGGGCGATGTCCGCCTCGAACTGCGGTATCAGGGCTTCTCTCTGCTCCCAGGTGAGCGGCCGTCTCGGCGCGGCGTCCTGCTGCAGCATGTGCTCGAGGCGGTCGGTCATGCCCGCACCCAGATGGCCAGGCAGCAGCGCGGTGAGTGCGGCGCCGGCCCGCCGTGCTGTCGAGACGATGGCGTGCCTGGCCGTCGGATGCGGCTGGACAGTGACGTTCTCTCGCGGCAGCTCGGTCAGCAGCCCGGTTTGCACGCCCAGGAAGGAGCACACCTGATCCAGCGTGCTCACCGGGTCAGTGATCAGGGACCGGTACCTGAAGACCAGGACCTGATCGGCGGGGAAGATGGAATAGAGGTATTCCAGCTGCTCTCCGTACTTGCCTAGGCCGACATACTTCCAGAAATCAGCCCAGCCGGCGGCAGCCCTCTCCTCTTCCCGCGCGCACGCCTGAAGGAAGTCGCCGCACGGGTCCAGGCCTGCTGACCACAGGTGAGTCCAGTTCGAGTGCGCCCGCTCGACCGGGTCGCGCAGGACGATGATCAGCCTGGCGGCCGGGAGAAGCCCGCTGATCCTGCGCAGCGCGTCGCGGTCGTACAGGTAGAACGGGGTCGACTCGCCCTTCAGCGCGCCCGCTGGCGCCCGGTCGAAGAGCCGCTCGTAGTCGGCGCGGCGCCACACGTGCTCACGGTAGGTCTTGGCATCGCCAGGGCCGCCCTCGGACGGTGGAGGACCGTCGGTCAGGAAGAATTTCGGCTCCTTGACCGGCGACATGAACAGGGCCGGGTGCCTGGCCAGAGCCGAGTGCAGGGCGGTCGTGCCCGCTTTCGGCACGCCTGCCACGAAGAAGTCTGGAAGTGCCACGGAAATCCTCCTACCACCGAGGAAGCTTCTTATTCCCACTACCTTGGTAGGTTATTCCACTTCTGGGCCTCAGGGAACTCAGCGGACCCGGCGGATCAGCCGGCGACGGCAGCCGCGATCTCCGGCGGCGTGCGGGCCACGAAGTTCCACCACATCAGCAGCGGCTCGCCCAGCGGCACCCCGCCGAGCAGCATCATCACCGTACCCGGTCCCGTACCCGGTCCCGCCGTCACCAGCAGTTCCTCCTGGCCGGGGGTCAGGTACAGCAGGCTGCAGGGGCGAGATCGGTGCCCGCTATCCGCGCGGTTCCGGCGGTCACGAACACGACGTGCTCGAACGACGGATCGAGTCAGGCTCGGTCGTCCGGGAGGCGTCGGGCAGCGCGATCCGCAGCTGCGCGCCATGCAGCTCGGGATCGTGAACCGCGGGTGACTCCTCGGCATGGGCGATCCCGCTCGAGTGTGCTCACCGGGAGTAACCTTCCCTCCGGGAATCATGTTGTGGTGTTTGTTCTGGAACTGGGTGACCGTTGCCGGACATAAAGGGGTGTGGGCATCGACTGGGGCTCGGCTAGCGATCAGGAACTATGGTCGCAGGCTGCCAACGAGTACGCGGGCGAGGCCTTTGGCGAGCTCTTCGAGCGGCACGCGAACCGCGTCTACGCGCACTGCTTCAGCCGCACCGGCTCGTGGTCTATGGCTGAGGATCTCACCTCGGTCGTGTTCCTCGAGGCATGGCGGCGGCGGGCGGAGGTCATGTTCAGCGGCGACTCCGCGCTGCCCTGGCTGCTCGGAGTGGCGAACAACGCGACCCGCAACGCCCAGCGCACGTTGCGCCGTCACAATCTTCTGCTGGCCAAGCTGCCGCCGGCAGGTGAGGAGGCTGACATCGCGGCTGATGCCGCGGCCCGCGTAGATCAGGAACGACTGGCCCAGCATCTGCTGTGTGCCATGGGGGGTTTGAGACAGTCCGAGCGCGAGGTACTCGCGCTGTGTGACTGGGCGGGGCTGAGCTATTCCGAAGCCGCAGTCGCGATGGGAGTGCCTGAGGGAACCGTGCGCTCTCGGCTCTCCCGGGCGCGTCAGCATCTGCGTGATCTGGCCGGCGAGGAACAGCCCCGGTGCGTGCAGCAGCTAAACCGATCCCCCGCACGCCTGTTAGCCGGAGGCGCAGGATGAGTTACTTCCACCCACAGCGGATGCCCGAGCTGCCGGCCCGCCGCCGGAAAGCAGCGCGGCAGCAGCTTGAGCAGCTAGTTGCCCAGTCAGCGAATTCGCGAGCCAGGCGGCACCCGGCGGTGGTCGTTGCCGCGGCCGCGATTGTGGTGCTCAGCACTGGTGCGGCCACGGCCGGGGTGGTCGCCTACGAGGCGGTCTCCGACCGTACGCAAGCGCGATGCTTCGCCGTCGACAACATCACCAGCCATGACTTCACGCTGATCGCCCAGGCGAGCAAGCCCCTGACGTTTGAGGTGGTCCGCAATGCGCGCAGCACCTGCCGGGCGCTGTTCAGGATCGGCGTGCTCAGGCCGGGCCATGCGCCCGGGCGCCCGGATAGAAAGCCGAGTCATTATCGCGTGCCCCCTCTCGTTGTCTGCGTCTGGTCGGATCAGACCGCGGCGGTCTTCCCGGGCGGGAAGGGAACCTGCGCGAGACTCGGCCTCTCAGCGGCAGCATGGCGGCAGTTAGGTCCACGCCGCCTGCGGCCTGGCACGGCGGCCCCGATTCCCTGAGCCAGATCGGGGCCGCCGTACCGTACAGATCACCTCAGGATCTGGTGGTGAACCCGGCGCTCAGCACGGCCTGGCCGTGCACCACTTCTCTGAGGACGTCTGGTCATTCATCGTCCCCAGGCTCGACGCCGAGCTGTTCCGGCCGATCGAGATGGTAGCGCCGCCGAAGCCGGCGTTCTTGTAGAGCGTATTCGCGCAGCCGCTGTAGGTGGCGACGGACGATACGGTGTCGTTCCAGCCGCTTGGCATGCCCGAGGCCTGGAAGCTGCCGCATGCCGCCGACTGAGTCCAGGTCAGCGAGCCACCGCCGAAGTTGACGTTCACCCAGTCGATGCTCAGCACGAAGGTCGTCGCCGGAGTAGCTCCGGCATTGAGCTGCTTGATCGTGACCGAGCCTGGCGTGGCCGAAGCGGGCAGGTGCACGCGGCCGTGTGTCGCCGCGCTGATCGCCTTGGCGAAGCTGGCGTAGCAGGTCACCGAGGGCGTTCCCGGATCGCCAGCGGGAAGTGCCGTGGCCACGCAGTTCTGCTGGCCAGCGGACGCTTGGGTGCGCGCCGGGGCGGCGGTTGCCGCGGCCGTGCCGCCATACAGGACCAGGCCGAAGATGGAGACTGCTAAAAGCAGGCGATGTTTCATTGACTACCCTCCGCGTCGCTATTCTCTGCACTGCGAGCCCCACAGCGCTCGTCCATTATGGCCTAAAATAGGCTAAGTGTCAATACCTGGTATATCTGTTACCATTAAGTTTATTAGCACTGTAAAGACGGGTAAGGCAGCTAAGGTTGATAAGCGTGGTTAGCGTGATACGAGGCATGGATTTAAGCCGACGGGAAGTGCCGATGCCGAACCGTCGAGCCGGCTGCATCCTGGTTCTCCGTCGTGCTGGCCGACAGTTGCTCTGAAATATGCAGTACTCGCGCAATTACGGCCTTACCTGAAGTGGACGATAACCGGGTTAAGCGCCTTTCCCGTAACGGGCGTCTGGATAAATCCGGTCCCGACCTTTCCCGCGCGCCTGACCTTTGCTGCCTTGCCGAATGCGGCTGCGACGGCGGCGCTGAGCTTAGCTGCCCGCACATCATTCATTCAAGAGGGAGAAATTATCCACTAGCTCGCCTGATCTCCGGGGGGAACGGCAGCGTGGTCAGCCGACCAGGGTCTTGACTGAGGCGGTGAGCTGCGCCAGCCCTTTCTTGGCGTCGGCGAAGAACATCGAGGTCTTCGGGTTGGTGTAGAGCTCGTTGTCGATGCCCGCGTAGCCGTGGCCCATCGAGCGCTTGATCACGATGATCGACTTGGCCGCGTCTACGTCCAGGATCGGCATCCCGGAGATCGCCGTGCCCGCCCTGCGCGCGGCCGGGTTGGTGACGTCGTTGGCGCCGATGACCAGGGCCACGTCGGTCCGGCCGAACTCGGGATTGATCTCGTCCATCTCCTTGAGCAGCGGGTACGGCACGTTCGCCTCGGCGAGCAGCACGTTCATGTGGCCTGGCATCCGCCCGGCCACCGGGTGGATGGCATAGCTGACGTCCACGCCGCGGGACTCGAGCAGGTCGGCGAGGGCCGCTACCTCGTGCTGGGCCTGGGCCGCGGCGAGGCCGTAGCCAGGGACGATGATGACCTTGGAGGCGTAGGCCAGCTGGATGGCCGCGTCGTCGGCGGCGATCGACTGGACGCCGGCGCCGGCCACTCCCGCGGCCGCCACGATAGCGTCGCCCTGACCGAAGCCGCCGATCATGATGTTGCCGATCGAGCGGTTCATCGCGTCGGCCATCAGCTTGGTCAGGATGCCTCCCGACGCGCCGACGAGCGCGCCGGCGATGATCAGCGCAGTGTTGTTGATCACGAATCCGGCCATCGCCACGGCGGTACCGGTAAAGGCGTTCAGCAGCGAGATGACGACCGGCATGTCCGCGCCGCCGATCGGCATCACCATCGACACGCCGAAGATAAGCGCGGCCGCGATGACCACGCCGAGGCCGATCATGTTAGGACTCGCGATCACGTACGCGCCGAAGCCGACCGCGATCACGGCGAGCAGCATGTTGACGATCCGGGCACCGGGGAAGCTGACCGGTGCCGAGGTGATCACGCCCTGCAGCTTCCCGGCCGCGATGATCGACCCCGAGAACGTCACCGACCCGATGATCACGTCAAGCAGGGTCGGCACCGACGTCGAGGCGCCGATGCCGCTGCCGATGGTCATGAAGTCACGGATTGCCACCAGCGCCGCCGCGCCGCCGCCTACCGCGTTGAAGATGCTGACCAGCTGCGGCATCGCCGTCATCTTCACGGTCCTGGCCGTGTAAAGGCCGAGGCCGCCGCCGACGAGAACGCCGGCCGCGATCACGATCCAGCCGGTGGCGTCGATCAGCCCGCCGTGGATTACGAGCGCGCCCGTCGCCGCGATGGCGGCGATCATGCCGGCCACCGAGACCTGGTTGCCGCGCCTGGCCGTCGCCGGGTTGTTCATCAGGTGCAGGCCGAGCACGAAGCAGGAGGCCGCCGCGACATAGATCAGCTGGATAACGGTGTTGAACGTGCCGCTCATGAGGATGCCTTGCCATTCGGGCTCGCCTCGACAGCGGGCGATGCGGGTACCGGGGCAACCCGGCGCTTGAACATCTTCAGCATCCGGCCGGTGACGACGTAGCCGCCGACCACGTTCATGGCGGCGAAGGCCACGGCGACGAACGCCAGGATGTATCCGACCAGGTTGTGCGCCGTCGCGGCGATCACGATGCCGCCGGCCAGCACGATGCCGTGGATCGAGTTCGCCGCCGACATCAGCGGCGTGTGCAGGGTGGCAGGCACCTTGCTGATGACCTCGAAGCCCACCCACAGGCTCAGCACGAAGATGATGAAGTCCGTTAGCAGCATGGACCTACCTCCAGATCACTCGGCCGCGGGCGGATCGGCCGCGGGCGGAGCGGATAGCGCGGGGTGCACGACCCTGCCCTGGTACGTGATCACGACTCCGGCCACCAGCTCGTCGTCCAGGTCGACGGTGAACTGGCCGTCCTTGACCAGGTAGAGCAGCAGCGAGCTGATATTCCGCGCGTACATCGTCGACGCGGCCGCGGCCATTGTCGACGGCAGGTTGTCGGCTCCGATGATGGTGATTCCGTTGTCGGCGACGATGGTCTCGCCCGGCACGGACCCGTCGACGTTCCCGCCGAGCGTGCTCGCACCGATGTCCACGAGGACCGAGCCCGGTGCCATCGACTTCAGCGCCTCGCCGGTGACCAGCAGAGGCGGCCGGCGGCCGGGAACCTGGGCAGTCGTGATCACGACGTCGTGCCTGGTGATGTGGTCGGCGAGCTCGGCCTGCTGAGCGGCACGCTCGGCGTCGGTGAGCGCCCGGGCGTAACCGCCGGTCCCGCTGGCTGCGCCGACGGAGGTCAGCTCGATGAACGTCCCGCCCAGCGACTCGACCTCGGTCCTGGTCTCCGGGCGCACGTCGTAAGCGCTGACGATCGCGCCGAGCCGCCTCGCGGTTCCGATGGCCTGCAGGCCGGCCACGCCCGTGCCGAGCACGAGTACCTTGGCGGGCCTGGCGGTGCCAGCGGCCGTGATCAGCAGCGGGAAGAAGCGCCCGAATGCGGCCGCCGCCAGCAGGGCCGCCTTGTAGCCGGCGATGTTCGCCTGCGACGACAGCGCGTCCATCGGCTGGGCCCGGGACAGCGTCCGCGGGATCAGGTCGAGGCTGATCGCCGTCGCTCCCGTGCTGGCAAGTTGCGCGGCAAGCTCGGGATCGGCCAGCGGAGCGAGCATGCCGAGCACCGCCTGGCCTGATCGGAGCCTGGCGATCTGCTCGGCATCCGGCCGGCCGACCATCAAGATGGCGTCGGCCGAGGCAAGCTGATCGGCGGGGACGACGCTGGCGCCGGCCTCCGAATACGACTCGTCAGGCAGGAACGCACCAGACCCCGCGCCCGTCTGCACGAGAATCTCGTGCCCGGCGGAGTGCAGCTTGGCGACCGCTTCCGGCACGAGCGCCACTCTGCGCTCGGCCGGCCCGGCCTCCTTGACCACGGCTACCTTCATGGGGGGACCTCACTAGACGGGGCTCGCGCGACGCGGCGGCTCTCTCCTGGTGCCTGGTCGTCAGGTGCCGGGCCAGCCGCAGCTTCCCAAGTATGGACCTTACCGTCTGGACGATCCTCCCCGCCGCCAGGGACGCGGCGGTATGGCCCTTCGGCTCGGTCCGCGCAGGCGAAGGTCCCGGCCTGCCCGCACTGCGGTCCGGCGGCCTCGGTGTCATGACTGGCCAGCGGATTTGGCAGAGTGGGTGGATGACTGAGTCCGAGTCGGCCCAGTCAGGACTGGGTTCGCAGGCCGACGGCGATGACGCGCTGGCTGCGAGACTGCTCGCCGCGCAGCGGGTTCTGTGCGCGCTGACCGCCGATCCGGATGTGCGGATGAGGCTGCACCTTCGGTTCATGGCCATCTGCACGTCACTGAAGATGCCCGCCGCCAACCGGATCCGCGGTGCCCAGCGACTGGATCAGCTCATGGCAGACGCCGAGCGTGCGCGCGGCGGCGATTCAGGGGGGTGCAGCTAGGCAGAAGTCCGAGTAGGCGGCGGCTCGTGAGCGCAGCGCTATGTGCTAAGCGTGTGCCGGGCAATCATAAAATCCTCCCGACGACTGGCACCTTTTATTACTGAATTGCACATAGTTTCAGTAACGACACGCCTCGTTTGTTGCGCAGATGATTGTGCGGCGCCGTTGCATCGCTTACTTTCAGGCAGGTCAGAGGTCGTGAACACCGCGGTCAGAGAGCCATGAGGTCCGCGACCTCCCGTTGGGGGACCGCAGGAGTGACGACATGAACAAGCGTGACCTGATCGATGCGATTTCCGGACGGTTGGGGGATAAGAAAACCGCAACTGAAGCCGTGAACGCAGTTCTCGACACTATCCAAGGCGCAGTCGCTAAAGGCGACAAGGTAGCAATTACCGGATTCGGCGTGTTCGAGAAGACGGACCGGCCGGCTCGTACGGCCCGGAATCCAGCTACTGGTGCCTCCATCAAGGTACCCAAGTCGTCGGTGCCCAAGTTCCGGCCCGGTGCCGACTTCAAGGCCCTTGTCAACGGCGACAAGAAGAAGGTCGCTGCGGGCAGGAAGTAGCCGCTGCCAGGCTGGTGGCGGGCGGCAGATTGTTGCCGCCCGCCATCAGCGCAGGCCGGGGCGTCGGGCTAGGGCCGTCTGCAGCAACCGGTCGATGACCTCGGGGAAAGACAGCCCGGTCGCCTCCCACATTTTCTGGAAATACGACGTGGGCGACATGCCGGGGAACGTATTGATCTCGTTGACCAGGATCTGGCCGTCTGGCGTGTAGAAGAAATCCACCCGGGCCAGGCCCTCCGCCGATACCGCGTCGAACGCGGCAGCGGCCATCGCGCGAATCTGCTCGGTATCCGCGGCCGGGATCGCCGCCGGGATCAACATGCCGCTCGCCTGGTCTAGGTACTTGGCCTCGAAGTCGTAGAACTCCTCGCCGCCCGCCAGACGAAGCTCGCCGGGAAGGCTGGTGTCGGGCGGAGCTCCGCCCTGGCCCTCGAGTACGGCAACCTCGATCTCCCTGGCCTCGATGGCCGCCTCGACCAGAACCTTCGGGTCGAACTCGCGCGCCAGGGCAATCGCCTGGGCCAGCTGATCCGGATCACTGGCCTTGGAAGTGCCGAGGCTGGAGCCGCCTCTGGCCGGCTTCACGAACAGCGGCCAGCCGAGTGCCTCGATCCTCGCCGCCACCTGAGGCTGGCCCTGGCCCGGGAGCGGCGGCGCCGGCCAGTCGCGGTCACGCACGACAACGTGCGGACCAACCGGCAGCCCTCTGGCCTGGAAGATCAGCTTCATGTACTCCTTGTCCATGCTGACCGCGCTGGCCAGCACCCCGGCCCCGACGTAGGGCACCCCAGCCAGCTCGAGCAGGCCCTGGATCGTCCCGTCTTCGCCGTAGGGCCCGTGCAGGACGGGCAGGACAAGGTCGACGTCTCCGAGCACGTGCGGGATGTGCCCGGGTGCGCTGGCCACCACGGCCGAGTCGCCCTGGTAGGCCCACGGCACGACGTGAGCGTCAGGCTTGGCGACCGACGCGACGGTCGGCAGTTCGCCGCCGGTGATCGCGAGCTTGGCCGGGTCGTCCGCGACCTGCAGCCAGGTGCCCTCGGTCGTGATGCCGATGGGGATGACCTCGTATCTGTCCCGGTCGATCACCCGCAGCACGTTGCCGCCGCCCAGGCAGGAGATCGCGTGCTCGGGTCCTCTGCCGCCGAATACCACGGCGACCCTGATCCTGCGTCCGCCCTCCACCAATTCCTCCCGTATGACGCTATTGCCGCTTAAGCCGATCTGACCGAAGCTCGGGTACCAGGCACCTTCTGGCTACCTCCCGCCGAGCGAGTCCAGTGCGGCCATCGCGTCGGCCAGCAGGTCCTCTCCGTCCTCGAGGCCGATCGAGAACCGCACCGCCCCGGGGTCGATCCGGGCCGCGGCCAGCGCCCGGCCGTCCATCTGCCGGTGCGTCGTGGACGCGACATGGCTGACCTTGGTGTGCGTGCCGCCCAGCGATGTCGCCAGCGTCGCCAGCCGCAGCCGGTCGGCGAAGAGCATTCCGGCTTCGTGCCCACCGTACGGTGCGACGGTCACGATCGCTCCGAATCTCGTTCCCTCAGGACCGGCGTCGAACTGACGGCGGGCAATCTCGTGGCCGACATGCTGAGTCAGTCCGGGGTAGCAGACCGTCCGGACGGCCGGATGCCTGACCAGCCCGGCAGCTAGCAGCTGGGCTGTCGCACACTGCCTGCGGACCCGCAGCGGCAGGGTCTCGAGGCCGCGGCGCAGCAGGTAGGAATCGTCGGGGCTGAGCGAGCCGCCCGTGTCGATCCGGATACTGCGGATCCGCCTGATCAGCTCAGGATGGCCGGTGACGACACCGCCCGTGACGTCTGAGTGGCCGCCGAAATACTTCGTGGCCGAGTGCAGGACGAGATCTGCCCCGTGCTCGAGCGGGCGGCAGATGACTGGTGGTGCGAGCGTCGAGTCGACGACCAGCATGGCCCCGGCTTCGTGCGCCAGCCTCGCGAGCCCGGCCAGGTCGGCCACCGCGACCGTGGGATTCGCGAGCGTCTCGGCATACACGATCGACGTGCCGGACCGAAGGGCCGCCCTGACCCGGGCCAGGTCGGTCATGTCGACGAAGTCGGTCTGGACGCCGAAGCTGGATGCGACGTTCCGCAGGAAGCTGTAGCTGCCGCCGTAGATCGCGTTCGGCGCGATGACGTGGGCTCCCGCCCTGGTGAAAGCCCAGAAGGCAGTAGAGATCGCAGCCATTCCCGAGGCGAACGCCTGCGCGGTCGCCTGGTAGCTCAGGTTGACGCCCTCGAGCGCGGCGACCGCCGAGCAGAACGCCTGCACGGTCGGGTTATCGATCCTGCTGTAGCTGAAGCCGGGGGACGTGTCGGCCAGCACCGACGCATACTCGGCGCCGCTGCCGAACGTGAAAGCCGCGGTGCGGTAGATGGGCGTGGCCAGCGGCCGCTGCGCGGGAGGTGCGGGGACGGGCAGGTGCACGGACCGGGTGTTCTCGCCGTACCGGCGCTGCTGGCCGGCCGCTCGCGGCGGTTCGGCCGCTGCCTGCGGGTCGGTGCGCGGCAGCGGGCCCGTGCGCTGGAGCGCGTCAGTTCGGCGCAGCGGGTCCGAATGACCGGTCGAACCAGCCTGGCCTAGGGGGTCGGTCAGTCCGCGTGGGTCCGTGTGGCGCAGCGGGTCGGAGTGGCCAAGGTCAGAATGGAGTTGCGCCGGGCCGTGCGGGTCGGCCGCCTGGTCGACGGGCCGAGGTGCCTCGATAGCCAGAGGAGGCGCTTCGATGGCCCGCGGTGGGCCGGCGAGGCGGCGGGGAGCAGGGGATCCGGCGCGACCTGACAGGTCCCACGGGTCGTTGCCGGCGTGGGCGGCCAGCACGGCACCCGCCATCCGGGGGTCAGCTGCCATTCGGGGGTCGGTCGGCCGAGGGTCCGCGCCGGGCCAGGGACCACCCAGCCGGGGGTCGCCCGCGAGCCGCGGGTCCGCGCCGAGCCGTGGGTTCGCCATCAGCCGGGGATCCGCGCCGAGCCGGGGGTCCGCCGTGATTCGGGGGTCCGTGAGCCGGGGGTCAGCGCCAAGCCGCGGGTCCGCGAGCCGGGGGTCCGCCAATCGGGGGTCTGCCCCGAGCCGGGGATCGGCCCCGAGCCGGGGACCGCCCCCGAGCCGGGGGTCTGGCCCGCGAGCCGCGAGACGCGGGTCGGCCGCGAGCCGGGGGTCCTGCCCGAGCCGCGGATCGGCGGACCGCGAGTCGGCCCGGCCCGGATCTGACCCGAGCCGGGGGTCAGGGCCGAGCCGAGGGTCGGGCCCGCGCCGTGGGTCCGAGCCGAACCAGGGATCGGCGCCCATGCGCGGGTCCGCCACCCGGTCCGTCTCCACCCGGCGCGGATCGGGCCGGCCTGGGTCGGTGAATCGAGGATCGGCGACCCGGCGGCTCTCGGCCGGACCAGCGCCGCGCGGATAACCGAACTCACCCCGCTGATCCCGCTGACCAGGCTGGCTCGGCTGACCAGGCTGGCTCGGCTG
>JADGPC010000427.1 GCA_017882645.1 Streptosporangiales bacterium
CGCAGCCGCCGGAAGTCCTCGTACCTCGGGTACATCCGCGGCATCAGCTCAGCGGGAATCCTGGAGTCCTTGGCCAGGTAGAGCCGGCCGCCCGCTTCGAGCACCATCTCGTCGAGCTCGCCGAGCAGCTGGCTCAGCCACGGGGTCCGGGCAGGAAAGTCGAGCGCCAGCGTCCAGCCGGGCATGGGGAACGAGAGCATCCCGGGATCGCCCTCACCGAACCGCTTCAGCACCGTGACGAACGATGGCGCCCGCAGCGTGGCGATCCGCTCCAGCGAGCGCCTGACCACGTCCGGCGCACCGAAGGGCACGACGTACTGGTACTGCCTGAAGCCGGCCGGGCCGTAGACCCGGTTCCAGTTCCTGATCCCGTCGAGAGGGTGGAAGAACTGGCCGATGGTCTGGATCTCGCCGGTCCTGCGCCGCGGAGCCTTGCGGTACCACGCCTCGTTGAGCAGCGCCACCGTGCGGGCGTTAATCAGCCCCGACGGGAACACCGGCGGCGCGCCGATCAGCGAGGACGCCTTGAAGGCCAGCGGCCTGGCCCGGTCCCGGTACTTCACCTCGCTCATCGTGGCGAAGTCGCCGCTCGTGATCACCGACCGGCCGAGGCTGCCCCGGGTGGCCAGGCAGTCGGTCCAGGCAACCGTGTAGTCGTAGTCCTTGTCGGTCGATGACAGGTACGCCATCGTCTCGTCGATGTCGGCAGTCCTGACCGTGTCGACGACGAGCCTCGACGTCTCCACCGCCTTGAGCTGGATCGTCGCGCGCAGGATGATCCCGGTCAGGCCCATCCCCCCGGCGGTCCCCCAGAACAGGTCAGGGTCCGAGGCCGGCGTCACCGAGCGGACGTCGCCGTCAGCGGTCAGCAGGTCGAACGACAGCACGTGCCGGGCGAAGCTGCCCGCCGAGTGATGGTTCTTGCCGTGCACGTCGGCGGCGATGGCCCCGCCGACCGTCACCTGCCGGGTCCCGGGTGACACCGGGACGAACCAGCCCGCCGGCAGCAGCCTGACCATCAGCTGCTCGAGGCTCACGCCAGCCTCGCAGGTCACGACCCCGCTATCGGTGTCAAACGAGAGTACGTCCCGCAGCCCGGCGGTCGACACGACCAGCCCGCCATCGTTCTGAGCCGCGTTGTTATAGCTCCGGCCAAGCCCCCTGGCGATCACGCCGCCGCTGGCGACGCCCTTCACCGCCCTGACGATCTCGTCAGCCGACCCCGGCTCGGCCACGTCCGCGACCGTGGGCTCGGTCATTCCCCAGCCGGTCAGCCTGACCTTGCGTGTCGTCATCGACATCTCAGTCACTCCCTCGATCCCCGGTCCGGGCACCGTCAAGAACCGCCGATCCCGGCCACTCCCTGCCTACGCCGCGCGGCAGCGGCGGGGAAGGGCACTTGGTCCCGGCCTGCATTCGGGTTAGTCCTGATCAGCAACCTGCTCAGTCCCGATCAGGAACCTGCGCTCCGGAGCGAGATCAACGGCAGCGGACGCTGCGGGTAGCCGCGGACCGAGGCGCAGACTCCGTCGCTGGCACGGGCCGCCGCGAGCCGCTGCGCCGAAGGCTGTCCGTAGGTCGTCGTTCGCTGGCGAAGCTGCCGGCCTATCGGCGCCACCATATCGGCCAGCTCGCTGATCGTCTTGAACGAGCCGTTCTCCGAGCCGGCCATCCGGCTGATCGTCTCCTCCATCAGCGTCCCGCCGAGGTCGTTGACCCCGCCAGCGAGAACGTCGCGGCACAGGTCGTCGCCGAGCTTGACCCAGGAGCACTGGATCGAGCCGATGGCGCCGTGCAGCAGGAGCCGCGACAGCGCGTGCACGGCACGGTTCTCGCGGCGGGTCGGGCCTGGCCTGGCCAGGCCAGCCAGGTAAATAGGCGAGCTGGCGTGGACAAACGGCAGCAGCACGAACTCGGTGAAGCCGCCGGTCTGCTCGGCGATGGAACGAATCACCCGGAGGTGACCAACCCAGTGGGCCGGCGTGTCCACGTGGCCGTACATCATCGTCGCCGTGGTCGGGATGCCCAGCTCGTGCGCGGTCATCATGACCTCGATCCAGGCCGAGGTCGGCAGCTTGCCCTTGGTGAGGACCCAGCGCACGTCGTCGTCGAGGATCTCGGCGGCCGTACCAGGCAGCGAGCCGACGCCGGCCTCGCGGGCCCGCTCCAGCCAGTCGCGGACCGGCAGGCCGGTGCGCGACGAGCCGTTCATGACCTCCATCGGCGAGAACGCGTGGATGTGCATTTCCGGGCAGCGCCGCTTCACCTCGGCGGCGATGTCGAAATAGGCAGTACCTGGAAGGTCCGGGTGGATGCCGCCCTGCATGCAGACCTCGGTCGCGCCGGCCGCCCACGCCTCGTCCGCCCGGTCGCCGATCTGCTCGAGCGACAGCGTGTAAGCGTCGGCATCGGTGCGCCGCTGCGCGAACGCGCAGAACCGGCAGCCCGTGTAGCAGACGTTGGTGAAGTTGATGTTCCGGTTGACGACGTAGGTGACGTCGTCGCCGTTGACGTCGCGGCGGATCGCGTCGGCCAGCGCGGCCAGGGCCTCAAGCTCCGGCCCGTCGGCGTCGAGCAGCGCGAGCGCCTCAGCGTCGGTCAGGCCCGCCGGATCGCGCTCGGCGGAACGGAGCGCGGCCGCGACCTCGGACCGCAGCCGCACCGGGCCGGACTCGCCTGCCGCGAGGGCAGCCGGCTCGGCGCGGGCAGCCGGCTCGGCGCGGGCAGCCGGCTCGGCAAGCTCGGCGGAGTCAGCCCGGCGGGCGGCGGGCTCGATCCGGCCGGCGATCTCGGCCCAGTTGCCGTAGACGTCCTCGAAGTCGGTCCGGCGGTCGGCCGTCCGGCCGTCGGTGTCGATCGTCACGTGCAGGTCGGTCCGGCCCGCGGACTCGCCCCAGCCGCCGTCCGGCTCCTGCCACGGCAGCCCGGCGGGCATCGCGCCGTCCCTGGCCAGCCCGCTCGCGGGATCGGCCAGCGCGGTCACGTGCGCGGCCAGGCGCGGATCAAGCCACGGCTCGCGCTGGTAACCAGGGTAGATCGTCAGCCGCTCCCGCAGGTCGAAGCCGCCGGCGGCGGTCGAGGCGGCCAGCGCGTCGATCTGCGGCCACGGTCGTTCCGGGTTGACGTGATCGGGTGTCAGCGGCGAGACACCACCCCAGTCGTCGATCCCGGCGTCCAGGATCAGCTGGTATTCCTCGCCGATCAGGTTCGGCGGCGCCTGGATCCGCATCGACGGGCCGAGCACCAGCCTGGTGACCGCGATCGTCGCGGCCAGCTCGTCGATCTCGGCGTCTGGCATGCGCCGCATCTTGGTATCCGGCTTGGCGCGGAAGTTCTGCACGATGACTTCCTGGACGCCGCCGTACTCGCGGGCCACCCCACGGATCGCGAAAATCGAGTCGGCCCGCTCGTCCGGCGTCTCGCCGATCCCGATCAGGATGCCCGTCGTGAACGGCACGGCCGAGCGGCCGGCGTCCTCGAGCACCCGCAGCCTGACCTTCGGGTCCTTGTCCGGGCTGCCGAAGTGCGGCCCGCCGGGCTCGGTGAACAGCCGCTCGGCGGTGGTCTCCAGCATCATCCCCATCGACGGCGCGACGGGCTTGAGCCGGGCGAAGTCCTGCCAGCTCAGCACGCCGGGGTTCAGGTGCGGCAGCAGCCCGGTCTCCTCGAGCACCCGGATCGCCATGGCCCGGACGTAGGACAGCGTGTCGTCGTAGCCGTGCGCGTCCAGCCACTCGCGCGCCTGCCGCCAGCGTGCCTCCGGCCGGTCGCCGAGCGTGAACAGCGCCTCCTTGCAGCCGAGGGCGGCGCCCTGCCTGGCGATCTCCAGCACCTCGTCGGGCGATAGGTACTCGTGGCCCGGCTCCAGCCGCCCTGGCACGGTCACGAACGTGCAGTAACCGCAGCGATCCCGGCAGAGCCTGGTCAGCGGGATGAACACCTTGCGCGAGTACGTGATCACGCCCGGCCTGCCCGCCGCGGCCAGTCCGGCGTCCCGCGTCCTGGCCGCGTAGCTGAGCAGCTCGGTCAGCTGCTCGCCCCTGGCGTGCAGCAGGACGACGGCCTCGGCGCGGTCGAGCGGCTTGCCGTCCCTGGCCCGCGCCAGCGCGCGGCGCAGCGCATTCGGTGACGGTGCGTGCCCGTTGTCGGCAGGTGGCATGCCTCTACCCTAGGCGGAACCAGCGATATGCCCCGCCCAGCCCCAGGACCAGCCCGGCGGAGCCCCAGGAGCCAGCACAGCGCAGGCCCGGGCCAGTCCAGCGCAGGCCCCGCTACAGCCAGCTGACCCTGGCACTCTCCGGCTGGTCGCCAGCGGGCGCGGTCGCCAGCTCGCCGGCCTTGACCCGGTCCAGCAGCCCCTGCACGGTCGCCTGGATCTCGGGAACGCTGGCCCGCAGGCTCACGGCGTCGGCGGCGAACTCGCTGACGTCGCTCACGCCCGCCCGCTCCAGCAGCGCACCGAGGTCAGAAAGCTGCTCCCCCACCCACTGCACGGCCCCGGCGGACAGCCCCCGGTCGAAGACGCGATGGCCCGGGTTCCAGCCGCTGAAGGCGGGGTGGTGATGCGCCCGGTTCAGGCTGCCAGGCGGCCCGTCGGCGGCCTCGAGCAGGTCCGCCCGCCAGACCGGCTCGCCGACCTCGATCGGCCTGGCCGAGTAGATCGAGCCCTTCAGCTCGCCCTGCCTGAGCATCCGGACCTCGAGCCGCACGCCGCGCTCGGCGCCCTCCTGGCCCGGCGCCGGCCTCGGGTCGACGAAGTACAGATCGCTGACCACGACGCCGAGCCGCTCGAATCCGAATGCGTAGAGCACGGTACCTCCAGAAATCATTCGTATGGATCAACGTAATTCTCTCCGGCCAGCCGCCCGGCGCGCCACTGCCGGGCAGGCC
>JADGPC010000428.1 GCA_017882645.1 Streptosporangiales bacterium
ACGGGCAGCGCTGCACCCCGAGGCACTCGCGGGCGCTGACCGAGACCTGGCGCCAGGCCTGGTCCCCGACTCCCGGAACCAGCTCGTCGCGATCGCCGGTCTTCGTGCTGGCGGCCCAGTCGTGCAGCCGCTGCACCTGCCGTCCGATCGCCGAGACCGCTCCCGGGTCGAACAGCGCCTCCTCCGCGTCGTCGGCCGGCCCGCCGCGCAGCCGCTGCAGGCACAGGTAGTTGCGGCGCCCCTTCAGGATCGCGAATACCGGCTCCCGGCCCAGTGCCGGCGTGATGGCGGCCGCCAGCCGCGGCAGGTCCCGGTCGATGAGCTGGCGCTGCAGCGCGATCGTCGCCGTCGACACGACGACGGTCCCGCTCTCGGTGACGGCATGCCGCGCGGCCGGCACCAGGTACGCCAGCGACTTGCCGGTGCCCGTTCCCGCCTGGACCGCCAGGTGCTCACCGGTCTCGATCGCGTGCTGTACCGCGCGGGCCATCGTGACCTGTCCTGACCGCTCGGCTCCGCCGATCCCGGCCACGGCCAGGGCGAGCAGGCCGGGGACGTCGGCGCTCTGGTCGGGGGGCATGGCTCAGAACGCTATCGCGGCTTAGCTGGTGATGTCGGCCCGCCGCATCCGTGCCCAGGCGATGACACCGAAGATGACTACGTAGGCCGCGAACGACGCGAGCCCGTGCAGCACCCCTGACCAGGCGATCGGCGTGCGCAGCAGCGCGTCGAACGAGAACCAGAAGTGACTCGGCAGGTACGGGTGGATGGCCGCTACCTGCGAGACGGCGTCCAGGATCTCGCTGATGATCACGACGACCAGCAGCGTGGCCATGACCGCGATCGCGTGCTGGGTGAACGTCGACAGCGCGATGCCGATTGCGCCGAGCGCCGACATCGCGAGCGCCACGTAGCAGACGATCAGCGCCAGCCGCGCCAGCCCGTCCGCGAGCGGAACCGTGTCACCGGACAGCAGCGTGACCGGGCCGACCGGGAAGAAGATGGCGCCCACCAGCAGCCCGAGGCCGGCCACGATCAGCGTCGCGGCGAAGCAGAACACGACGATCGTCGCGTACTTGGTCGCCAGCAGCCTGGTCCGCCCGGCCGGCACGGTCAGCAGCGTCCTGAGCGTGCCGAGCCCGGCCTCCCCGGCTACCGAGTCCCCGGACACCACCGAGACGGCCAGCGGCAGCAGCACGGTCAGCAGGACGTAGATGGCGAAGAGCGACAGGAAGACCCCGTTCCCGGCGATCTGCCCGACGAAAGCTCCGGCGCCCGGGCCGCCGGATCCCGGCGCGGGGGTGTTGATCCTGAGCACCATCCCGAGAAAGACCGGCGCTCCGGCCAGCACCGCGAGCAGGGCGAGGTTCCGCGGCCGCAGGAAGACATTTCTCAGCTCAGAACGAAAAAAACGCAGCCAGTGCCGGACCGGAGCGGCACCGGGCGCGGGCGTGCTCTGCGGGACCTCGGTGACGCTAGCCGTTGACATCGAAGCCTTCTCCGGTCAGCTCGACGAACAGGTCCTCCAGGCTCGGCCGCGCGGTCTCCAGTCCGGCCACCGGGACGCCGGCGTGGACGAGCTCGGCGTTGATCTTTTCCGGCGGCTGCCCGCCGAGGACGGCGCTCACCTGCCCGTCGGTACTGGTGATGTCGGCCAGCCCGAGCTTGCCGAGTACTTCGGCCGCCGTCGGCGGGTCGGTCGTGCGGATCAGGATCCGCGGCTCGCCCCGGCTGCGCAATTCGGACAGGGGTCCCTGGAAGACCAGCCGGCCCGTGCTCATGACGCCCACGTGCGAGCAGATCTGCTCGACCTCGGCCAGCAGGTGGGACGAGACGAAGACGGTGGTGCCGTCCGCGGCAATCTGCTTGACCAGCGACCTGATCTCGCGGGTGCCCTGCGGGTCGAGGCCGTTGGTCGGCTCGTCCAGGATCATCAGGTCCCGCGGCCGCAGCAGCCCGGCTGCGATGCCGAGCCGCTGCTTCATGCCGAGCGAGTACGCGCGGTACCGCTTGTCGGCCGCGGCCAGCAGGCCGACCTGGTCGAGCGCGTGATCGATCCTGGCCCGCGCGGTCGGCAGGTCCGCCGAGGGGTCGGCGGCATCGCACCGGGCCAGGTTCTGCCGGCCAGACAGGAACGGGTAGAACGCCGGTCCCTCGACCAGGGCGCCGACCCTCGGCAGGACCGAGTCCAGGGCGCGCAGGTCCGTGCCGAGCATGGCGAACGTTCCGGCGGTCGGGTGCACGAGGCCGAGCAGCATCCTGATCGTGGTGGTCTTGCCTGACCCGTTCGGGCCGAGGAACCCGTAGACGCTGCCGTGCGGCACGGCGAGATCGATGTGATCGACGGCCAGCTGGCCGCCGCGGAACCGCATGGCCAGGCCGCTGGTCGTGATCGCGCGGTCAGCGCCGTCGGGCGACGCCTCGGCTGGCGCGGATTCGGTCAGCGTCACTTGACCTTCGCCGCGTCGGCATAGAGCACGGCCGGGGTCACCGCGCCGACGAGCAGCTGGCCCTTGCTGGTGAGCAGGACCGAGAACAAGGTGGTGCGCAGTAGCCGGCCCGAACCCCACGTGCCGTGCACCGGCTTCATGGCCTTCATCAGTACCCGCAGCATTCCGAGTCCCTGTCCGGCCGGACCGGTGATCTTCAGCGAGGACTGGTACGCGGCGCTGCCGCTGCCAGTCGGGCCGGCGGCCGCCCCCGGCAGGCCCGCCGGGATCGCGGCGACGGTCAGCCAGCCCTTACCGAAGGTCTGCGCACCGCCGAGCGGGCCATGACCATCCCGGGCACCGGGCCGGGCCGCGCCGGGGAGCCGCCCGGCTCCCGGCATGCTGCCCGCTCCTGGCATGAGGGCAGGCAGGGGCAGCTTGGCGGTCTTCACCTTGGCCCCGGCCGGCGGCGTGAACGTGAAGTTGGACATCGCGGGCCTGGCCAGACTCAGCGAGGTGAACCCGACCTGGAAGGCCGGGCTGGACGAGCCGCGCGCGAAGACCTGAACGCTCAGCGGGAGGTGGGTCTTGGCGTCGACCGCGATGACTATCCTGCCGACCAGCGACTGGCTCGCCCGCGGTGCGACCACGAGCTGATAGGCGGCCCGGCCGGCCACCTCGATGGTGCCGGGAACGGCGACCTTCGTCGTCGGACCGACCATCGCGAGTACGCGCTGAGCGGCCTGGAGCGGGGTCAGCCCCGCGAGCGGGTCGGGCTCGCGGCTGCCCGGGGCCGGGTTCACCTGACCCGGCATCGGGCGGGCGGACGACGGCGCCACGAAGTGGGTGGCGGTCTGGCCGCGACTGTCCCACAGCCAGACCTGGCTGCCGTTGACCCGCAGGTCGGTCTCGCCGAAGGAAACCGGGAGCGCTACCCGCAGGTGCCGTGGCCCGGCGTACCAGACCTGGACCGTGTGGGTGCCGGAGATCAGTGCCGCCGCCGACATCGGGGACGAGGCCATCCCGCCGATGTCAGGCAGCGCGGGGAAGCCGAGGTTCGCGCTCTGCGAGATCGTCGCCGTCATGGCCGGGGGCAACGTCGCATGCTGCATGGCCGCGAGCAGCTGCGCCGGCGTCTGGCGCGGCAGGGCGGGGGCTGCCGCGCTGGCGAGCACGGTCCCAGCCAGGACTCCCCCGGCGATCACGACTGCCCCGGCGGGCAGGACCCACCGGGTCCTGATGCCGAGCCGACCTCGACGCCTCATCGCGTTACCTCCTCGGGCAGCCGAAGACGAGGCGGGCTGCCCTGCTCGAAGCATACCCAGCGCTGGCTAACCAGCACCGGGGCGGCGAATGGCGCAGGCCGGAGCACCTGCGCGGGTCACGACACGACCGGCGGCCACAGATTGTGGTGCGCGGCGATCGGGTCACCTCGCCACTCGTGCATCGCCGCCAGGTCGTCCCGCGCCGGGTACCTTGCCGCCGCCGGGCCGTCCGCGAAGGCGGTCAGCACGTTCGCCGTCACCTTTCTGGTGAAACGACCGCCGCCAGGACCTAGTTCCCTGCCGTAGGGCGGAGCCAGTGACTGTACCCAGCGCATCGTTCCGGTATTGAACACGCCGGCCCCGCCGGAATGGGTGTAATACGCCGAGTCCGAATAGCTATGGACACCGCGGCAGGTGAGCGGCGAGTGGGCCACGATCTCGATCGGCCTCGGCACCGGGTAGACCGGATTCACCCGGTCATACTCGTCCCCGACCAGGCCGCGGAACCTGGTGCCTGCCCGCGCTCCGGTGCCGCGGAACATCCAGGCGTCGGGACGCACCACGACGTAGTCGGCCGTCACCGGGTTCGACTCGTACAAGGTGCCCGTCAGCGATGACTCTGGCTCAGGGTCCGGTGGCTCGCGCCAGTCGCTGGTCACGAGGGAGTTGTGCTTGCCGTACATCGGGTCCTGGCGGTAGCTGGTCTTGTAGCAGATGACCAGCCGGCGGGCGCCCAGCCTGGTGGGACCCAGCCTGGTCCGCCTGAACATCGCGTTGGCACCGAAGAACGCGACGTTCGTCCCGGCGTTCCTGGCCCTGGTCACGTGCTCGCGCTCGGGCGGCGACCAGTACTCGTCGTGCCCCATCGAGATCAGGGCGCCCGCCCTGTCGAGCAGGTGCGGGTCGCGGTCGAGGTCCATGCTGGTGGTGTAGGCCAGCGGGAGCCCGAGGCGCTCCGCGAGGTTGACCAGCTTGCGCTCGAAGACCAGGAACTCGTCGGCGCCCTTGCCGTCATAGGGCCGGTCCAGGCTGACCGCGAGCGACCGGTCGTTGTAGCCGCGCGGGCCGGTGTACAGGTCGTAGCCGCCCCAGGTGTTGTACGCCTGCCAGGTGGCGACCGCGTTCTTGATCACGATCTTGCCGGCGGTACTGACCGACCGCACGGTCAGCGGGACGTACCGCTGAGCGCCCGACGAGGCGTCCAGCCGCAGCAGGTACGTGCCCTCCGGCCAGTCGGCGGTCTGCATCGTCAGGGATGGCTGCCAGTCGCAGCTCACGGTTCTGGTCGCGGCGGACAGCGTATGGCGCCGCTGCACGTGCCCGCGGACCCAGCCCGAGCGCCAGATCCGCCGGGCCAGCAAGCCGCCGTACCAGCCCATCCGCAGCGCCGTGACCCGGAACTCGCGTGCCGTGGTCGAGACGAACAGCGTGACCGGGTCACCCCGCAGCACGCTGGCCTGGCCGGTAAAGCCCTGGACCGCATCGGGTGCCCCGACGTGCCTGATCCACCAGTGCCGCTCCCCCGGCAGCGAGTTCTCCGCCGTCGGGCTGCGCAGCCGGATCCGGCTAGTTGCGGGAGCCGGGTGGCCGCCGGCCGAGCCGGTGCAGCCGGACACCGCCGCCGCCACGGCACCGCCGCCCACGGCACTGGCCGTGACGGCACCTGCGGCTCCGGCCGCCTGACCGAGGAACCCCCGCCTCGTCGGATCCTGACGCCCCGTCATACCCCAAGAATGGCGCAGGCGGCCGCAAGGTTCCCGGCCACCGGCGACTTGCCCGGGTCACGAGGCCTGGATGCGGGTCAGGGCAGGATTGTCTCCAGGGCGAGGCGGAACCTGTCCTCCCAGGCGGCCAGCGACCTGGTCGGGCCGGCCGGAGCGGGCTTGATCCGCTCCAGGCTGGCGAGCGCGGCCCTGACCACCTCCACCGGACGCTTGGAGGTCACGGACGCGTCGCCCAGCTCGAGCTCGTACAGCAGATCGTCCCGGCCGTGTCCTTGCACCAGGTCGAGCAGCAGGAGCGGCCGGCCGATGGTGCGTGCTTCCATGCAGGTGCCGCCCGGAATGGTGATCACCAGGTCCGCCGCTGCCATCAGCTCAGGCATCCGATCGGTGAATCCGAAGACGTGCAGGCTGGACCGGCGCTCGGCGACATCGCACAGCTTGTGCTCGAGCCGGGCGTTGTAACCCGCGACGGCCAGGACGTTCAGTCCGGCGCCAGCCAGGGCGTCCGCGATGTCCGCGAGCGCCGCATCGCCCTTGCTGCCGGCGACGAGCAGGACGCACCGGCCCTCCTCGCGCACGCCGAGGCCGATCCTCGCGGTGCGCTGAGCCGGCGGCCGGTAGAACTCGGGCCGCACCGCGGGCGGGATGACCAGCACCCGAGCGTCGGGACTGAACCGGCGCACGGCGGGCTCGGCCGCTGCTGACCTGACCAGGTACAGGTCCACGTTCGGATGGATCCACAGACGGTGCGGCGAGGCCTCCGTGCAGAACACGACATGGCGCATGAACGGGTATCTCGCGGCGACCGTGCTCGCGGCCGAGGCTGCTGCCGGGCTGAGCGACAGAACCAGTTCGACGGGGTGACGGTCGAGGTAATCCCGCAGATGGGGTACTAGCCTGAACCGGGTGACGCGGTCCGCGCGCACGGCCAGATGGCTGCCAGTTCGCAGCGCCGCATAGTGAAAGGCATCGTGCAGGCCGGGGATGGTCAGGATCCGGCGGATGCCGGCCTCAGCGGCCGATCCCCAGCCATGCCCGTCCTTGCCCAGCCACGTCGCATCCAGGGACTGCACTGTCCAGCCAAGTGCCTCGAGCGTTGTCGCGCACGCGATCGCCATCGCCTGGCGGCCAGTGCTGCTCGAGCCCGGCACGAGCAGTACCCGGCGTCGCGGCCAGCCCAACGAGCCTTCCCCTCTCCTGATGCGCCTTAAGCGGAGCCGGTAAAATCACCTTATGCGCATCCTGGTGCACGCTGCGCTAATGCACCATAGCGAATCATGACGCAATTTCACTAGACGAGATTGGTGTCAGATCAACTATCAATCTAGTTCCGAATATAATTGCCATAAAGGGTGCATTTTGTATCGGGCGAAGCTTGAATCCCGCTCATCGCGGGGACTATGCAGGCACTGCCCGGCTGCAGGGCGAGCACGACGTCAGAGGGCGGGTACTAGTCCGGGAAGGTCACCAACAACAGAGGATCCTCAGCGAGCCTTCAGCTAGCTTCCAGGCTGCTGGTGCTTACTTGGGTGTAGCGGGGCCCGGGCGGAATCGGGCCTAGCGTGCAGCGCCGCCCGCAGCTGCCCGGCTTGCCGCGGCCGGACAGCTCGGGCGCGTTGGCGAAGCAGCTCAGACACCTGGGCAGACCGCTCGGATCGGTTCAGGGCCGGATCGGATGAGGCACGGCCAGCCAGTACGCTGGCACCGGGGCGAAGGTGGTGGAGATGCAGGACGATCAGGGCAGCAGCGAGGGCCAGATGCCTGAAGAATCTGGTTCCGTGCCTGGTGGCGCAGGCCGCGATGATGGCCAGCCCGGCCAGGCCGCGGAGCATGCCCAGCCGGACCTGCCAGGCCCGGGTTACAGCACTCCAGAGCCCGGATACGGCCAGCCAGGACCCGGATACGGAACTCCCGGTCCCGGATACGGTGCTGCAGGTCCGACGCCGGATTACAGCCAGCCCGGCTACGGCTATACCACCCCGCTTGGCTATCCGGGCGGCTACGGGCAGGCGGGCGGCTATTACCCGCAGCCGGGAACCCGCGCGCGGCGCAGAAGGACCTTGCTGACTTACCTCACGGTCGCCGTTGTCGCCGCGGCGGCCGGCGCCGGGGTCACGGCCTACGCCGTCAACGGGAGCCAGAGCGCCACCCCGTCCGCCAACGGCGCGCCCGCCGGAGGCGGAACCGGCAACTCAGGCGGCATTCCTGGCGGGTTCTCCGGCGGCGGCACCTCAAGTGGCGGGGTCAGCGCCTCGACCAAGCAGGCCGTCGTGAGCGCCGTCCGGCCCGGCCTGGTGGACATCTCCAGCAGTCTCGGGTACCAGGGCAGCCAGGCCGCCGCGACTGGCATGGTGATCAGCCCTGACGGACTCGTGCTGACCAACAACCACGTCATTACCGACACCACCCAGCTGTACGCCAGGGTTCTGGCCACCGGCAAGCAGTACCCGGCCAAATGGCTCGGCTACGACTCGGCCGACGACGTGGCCGTGATCAAGCTGATCGGCGCGCACAACCTGCGGACCGTCCCGCTCGGCAACTCAGCCAGCGTCAAGCTCGGCGACAAGGTGATCGCCATCGGCAACGCCTACGGCGCCGGGCGCTTCTCCCCGGTCGTCGGCTCGATCACGGGCATGAACCGGACCATCACGGCCAGCGATAGCGGCGCGGCCACCAAGGAGACGCTGCACGGCATGCTGCAGACCAACGCCGGCATCGTGCAGGGTGACTCCGGCGGCCCGCTGGCGAGCACCGCGGGCAAGGTCATCGGGATGGACACGGCCGCCGCCACGGGCAGCTTCGGCAGCACCAGCCAGAGCGTCGGCTTCGCGATCCCGATCGACAAGGCGCTGCGGATCGCCAGGCAGATCATCAGCGGCCAGTCGAGTCCCTCGGTCCAGATCGGCTCGACCGGCTTCCTCGGCGTGCTCGTCCCGGCCGGCCAGGCGAGCCAGGCCAGCAATCCCCAGCAGCAGCGGGAACTGCAGCTCAAGCAGGACCGGGGATCCTCCGGCTTCCCCGTCCAGCCGTCAGCTCCGGTCTGCCTGCAGAACCAGGAGGGCGCCGGAGTTCCGGCTCACGTCGCCCCGGTCGCCAGCGGAGCGCTGATCATCGGCGAGCTGTGCAAGACTCCGGCCGACACGGCAGGAATCATCGCCGGGGATGTGATCACCGCGGTTGGCGGGCACCGGATTTCCTCGCCGAAGCAGCTGACCGGCGTCATGGTGGGCTTCAAGCCGGGCATGTCCGTCAAGGTCACCTGGGTCGACGTCAACGGCAAGACGCACAACGACAGCCTGGTTCTCAAGCAGGCGCCACCGCACTAATCAGCACCGCGCAGCCAGGGATCACCCCGCCAGCCAGGCGCGCATTCTTGCCTCGCAGTCGTCCACCGCGGCCAGCGCCACGTGCTCGCCGCGGGAGTGCGCCAGGGTCGGATCGCCAGGACCGTAGTTGACCGCGGGGATGCCGAGCGCGTCGAACCTGGCCACGTCCGTCCAGCCCAGCTTGGCCCGCGGGGTTCCGCCCATGGCCGCAGTGAAGGAGGCCGCGGCCGGGCTGCCGAGCCCGGGCCGCGCCCCGCCGGCGGCGTCGGTGATCGTGACGTCCCAGCCGCCGAACACCTCCCGCACGTGATCGGCCGCCTGCTCGGCGGACCGGTCAGGCGCGAACCGGTAGTTCACCGTCACGACACACTCGTCCGGGATGACGTTGCCCGCGACGCCGCCTCTGATGCCGACCGCGTTGAGGCCTTCCCGGTAGGTCAGGCCGTCCACGTCGGGCTGACGCGGCTGATAGCCGCGGAGCACGTCCAGGATCCCGGCCGCGTCGTGGATGGCGTTGCGGCCCATCCAGGACCTGGCGCTGTGGGCGCGCTCGCCGCGAGCCCGCACGTCCGCGCGGAGCGTGCCCTGACAGCCGCCCTCGACCACACCGCCGGTCGGCTCGAGCAGGATCGCGAACTCGGCGGCCAGGCTCGCCGGGTTGTTCCGGCTGAGCCTGAGCAGCCCGTTGCGCTCGGACTCGACTTCCTCGCAGTCGTAGAACACGTACGTCACGTCCATGACCGGGGCGGTTACCCCGGCGGCCAGCTTCAGCTGCACCGCCACGCCGGACTTCATGTCCGAGGTCCCGCAGCCGAAGAGCAGGCCATCGTCGACCCTGGACGGCAGGTTCCCGGCCACCGGAACCGTGTCGATGTGCCCGGCCAGCAGTACCCGCTGCCGCCTGCCGAGCTCGGTCCGGGCGATAATCGCGTTGCCGTCACGGGCCACGGTCAGATGACCCTGGTCGTGCAGCGCCGCCTGGATCGCCTCGGCCAGCGGCTCTTCCGCTCCGCTCA